>JAJPIU010000136.1 GCA_021324535.1 Pseudomonadota bacterium | reverse complement strand
GGGTGTATATCCGGGTGTATATGATGATGCGCGGGGAGCGCAGTTTCAACAGTGACGCGCTCGACCACTCCCTCTGCCAATCTGTCTTTCTCACGCCTCCCCTTAGGCGCCGCCTCTGCTGGGCTTGCCTCCGAAGAGTCGGCGTCTTTCCCCATGACACGAATGGTGACGCCCAGGGCGATAATAACCAGCGCGTCAATCCCAAGCTCGATGATTGAACGATTGAACTCATCGGGAGTGAGCTGTGCTCCCTGAATGGAGAGACGCGCGCCAATGGAGAGGATGCCTCGCGTCGCTGAGATGATGCCAATATACAAAAACGGCCTGACGGACGTGTCACCCTTTTCCAGATACGAGCGCACTGTCCCCAGCACCTCCATGATGATCAACACCAACAGCAGATCGCTGACATAATCGAGCACGAATTGCCCGACCTGGCTGAGCGGAAAATTGATGTGAAAGTCAAAGAGCAGATGTGATAGACTGTACCCAAGCGCCAGCAGCGCCGCGCCAATGAAGAACAGCCCAACAAGCGCATAGACAAGGCTATCCAGCACATTGAGCAAATGCAAGCTCCAGCGCCGCAAGGGGCTTTTTATCTCTGCGTATCCCTCGGAGGAACGATGGCCGCTACGCCGCATCATGGTCGTCTCCTTCTGAAACGAGCCGGAGAAGGGAGCACTACCTTCCCGCTGTCCACCTGCATTTATAGCACATAAAATCATAGAAGGTCAATGTCTAATGGAGAAATATGATTTCTGCTGCTAGTATACGATGGTAGGCTTCAAAGAAGTCATGCTGACCAGTTCAGAACAGGTTCACGACAAAGGAGAGAGACATGGAACAAGCAGAAAGCGCTCCACCGACACAGAGCAAGCCACGTTATGCGCTGCGGGTGAACAACCTGCTTATCAGCGTAGACTTTTACACGCGCGTGCTGGGCTTCACGCTACGCGACCGCGACGACGCCCATGATCTTGCCGTAATTGTTGATCGCCGATGGTGACGCCGCCCTGCTGGCTGGGTCATCCATCGGCGATCTTGCGCCCTATCTTAGTGTTGGCGAGATGGTACACACCCAGGCCACGCACGCGCTGGAACATTGCGAAGCGATTCGTGCGATCCGACGCGCTCACGGATGCTCACGCCCAAAGCGGACAAACAGTACGAATGGTTGGCCGGTTTGACAGGCAGGGGATGTGCGGGTTACGCTGTGGGCAGGCATGCGAACTCATGTTCGCACACACACCACAGAAGGGAACACCAATGAGCGAGAGCCATTCCCACCACAACGCCAGCGCAACCGATGGTCTTGGCCATACCGCTAAACATCTTGCCGCCGAGGAGCATAAAGCCGCGCACGCTGCCCATAAAGTGGATAGCTCAATCTACATGGGCGAGGTACTCGCAAGCGGCAACCCCAAGCGCATCGAAAAATACTTCCTGCGCAAGTGGGCATACAGGCTCTTCGCCAAACTGATGGGCAAGACGATCAACCGCATCTAGCTCGGCTCTCATACGGGCAGCGCCCCCGCACTTCTCCCCTCCCATCCATGGGAGGGGCTAGGGGTAGGTCACTCCCGCCGCCGCAGCGCCTCATTGAGCGAGCCGGTGCGGTAGCCTTGTAAATCGAGCGTGACGTAGAGATACCCTGTCGCCCGCACCTCGGCGATCACACGGGCGCGCGTCTCTTCATCCAGTAGACGCGCAAACTCGGCGGGATCGATCTCGATGCGGGCGATCTGCTCGTGGTGGCGCACCCGCGCCTGCTTGAAGCCAAGCGCCCGCAATGCGCGCTCGGCTCGTCCAATCTGGCGTAGCGCCTCCACCCTGACGGGCATTCCATAGGGGATGCGTGAGGAGTAGCAGGCCATCGCCGGTTTATCCCATACTGAGAGACCCAACTCGCGAGCGAGCGAGCGTATGTCGGCTTTGGTCATGCCTGCTTCATCCAGTGGAGCGCGCACTTTTCGCTCACGAGCGGCGCGCTGGCCCGGACGCCAGTCGCCACGGTCGCTCCGGTTCATGCCATAGGCGATGTGCGCCAGCCCCAGCCGCGCGGCCAGTGGCTCCAATTGATCGAATAACTCCATCTTGCAGAAGTAGCAGCGGCTGGCGTTGTTCTCCGTGTAGCGTGGATCATCCAGTTCATGCGTCTCAAGCGTGACGACACGCGCGCCCATCTCCCGTGCAACCCGCAACGCGCCCTGTGTCTCTTCGTCGTCATAGGCCGCCGAGGTCGCCAACGCCCCTACCGCCTGTTCGCCCAGCGTATCGGTCGCCACCTTCAGCAGCAACGCGCTATCCACTCCACCAGAATACGCCACCAGCACTGATCCCAGTTCGCGCAGAATGGCCTGCAACCGCTCATATTTTTCGGTGTGCGCGGCGTCGGGCTGTAATTCTGTTGGGGAAGTAAGGGAAGTAGCCGTTTCGTTGTTGGTCATGCGGGCGCTCCTGTAGGCATATTCTGGTGTACCTTCGGATTGTATGCGCTGGCGGCAAGCATCGTCAACCGAGGCGGCGTCGCTCTTCAGCTTTGGACTGGCGCCTCTTCTGCTGAACACGTATCCTAAAGGAGAGTATCCCACGCGAGGAAATAGCATGAACAAGGCGCCTGTACGATCACCCAGAAAGGCGTCGAGCGCGCATCCGGCGCGGCCCGCAGCAAAGTCCTTGACGATCACTTATCCGCCTCGTACGACTCCGGCGAAGAAAAGGCCCAAGACGCCAGCCCATACACAGGCGCATATACCACGGCAAACGCCAGCACAAGCACAAGCGGCTAAGCGGCGCAATGGCGTGCATCGGATTGTTCCTGTGGCGCCAGTACGCAGACCGGCGCGGCTCTCCTACAGGCCAGTCGGCGCGCCCATCCACCACCCCGCTACTCAGACACAGCAAAAAGGCATCTCGCTGGCTAGGCAAGGTAGCAGAATACGGCGGCTGGCGCAGACCGTCTTTATCAATCAGAACTTCGCCAAGCTCTGGTGGGGGCAGGCCATCTCGAGCGTAGGCGACTACACCTGGGATACCGCGCTCGTCCTGTGGATCGCTACCTTCCTGTCGGCAGGGCAGTCGTGGTCGCCAATAGCCGTCAGTGGGGTGATCGTGGCGGCGGCGCTGCCGCAGATCATCGTTGGCCCTATCGCTGGCGTCTTTGTGGATCGCTGGGACAAACGGCGCACAATGAGTATTGCCACTGGCCTGCAAGCGCTCATCGCGGGTGCGCTGACCGTCCTCATGAGCGGCTTATGGCATGTTGTAGGGATCAAGCTCCGTCTCTCGATAGGCATACAACTTGCCGCCACCTATGGTGATGTCTTTCTGCTGACCAGTTGCGCGCAGTTCTTCATTCCCGCCCAGCTTGCCCTGATCAAAAGCATCGTCGAACGTGACAAACAAGATCAGGCGATTGAAACCAGCCAGGGCACACAGGGTCTTGCAGTGATCATCGGTCCACCAGTAGCGGCTGCGCTTGTCTTTGGCATTGGGGTCGAGTGGGCGCTTGTGCTCAACACGCTCTCATTTGTGGTCTCGCTGGTCGCCGCCCGCGCCATTACGGCTCCCCCCACCGCAACACGCCTGGCGCCAGGCGAAACAGGCGCGTTCTCGCGCGAGTTTCTTGCAGGCTTTGGCTACGTTTTGCGGCACAAGACGCTGCGGGTCATCCTGATCGCCGAGACGTTGACCTGGCTGGGCTTTGGCGCGCTGCAAACGCTAGGCTATTTCTTCATCACCGAGGAGTTGCGTGCTCCTCCGAACTATTACGGCTGGCTGGGGGCCGACTTTGGCGTGGGGGCCATCGTGGGTGCGTTGCTCGTCACCTTGTTGGGGCGGCGCATCGGGCTTGAGCGCCTCTTCTGGATTGCGCTGGTGACATCGGGCGCGTTTGTGCTTGTGCTCTCGCACCTGACCGATTTTTATCTGGCGCTGGGCGCAGCCTTCCTGTTTGGCGTCTCGGCGACGGCGATCATCATTGCGGCGGGGCCACTGGCGCTCGACGCCACTAAACGCAAGTTTGTCGGGCGAGTGACAGCGGTCATCAATCCCATCGGCAGACTCGCCGCGTTTGTCTCAGTGATTATTGCGGGCGCGCTGGTGGGGGTTGTCTTCCCCAACTTCCATGCGACGGTCTTGGGGATCACCTTCCGCCCGGTAGATACGGTATTGAGCGGGCTGGGCGCGCTGGTGATCGCGGGCGGTATCTTCACCTGGTGGAACCTCCGCCAGACCTCAGAGTATCCCAATGCGCGCAGGCGTCCCCTGGGCTGAGAGCAAACTCTGCGTGTGTGAGAGCCAGGCGGCGCTTGCCCCCATGCCCTTGCGCTTGCTATGCTCAAAATAGCTGTTTCCGTCCCCATGTGTGTGAGATAAGCGCGTCTGGTGAAGCGGCGACAAGCGACGAGAGCCACAGAGTTGATGAAGAGCAGAGAGCAGGAGGAAAGCGCATGCGCGCCGACATCGTTCCGGGGGCGAAGTTCCCTGATTATGAGTTGCCCGATCACACGGGAACCCGCCGCAGCCTGAGCGGCTTGCAAGGTAGCGATCCAATGATCTTGATCCTGTCGCGCGGCCACTACTGCCCAAAGGATCATCAGCAACACTTGGAACTGGCGGCGTTCTATCCAAAGATCGCTGTTGCCTATACCAAGATCGTCACCATCTCGACTGACAACATTCTGGAAAGCAATGAGTTTCGCGACGCCGTGGGCGCACAGTGGCCGTTTCTCTCCGATCCTGCGCGGCGCATCCAGAAAGACCTCGACATCCAGGAATACACCGATCCCCACCACAACCCGATGATTCCACATACGCTTGTGCTGGCGCCTGGATTGGTGATCTACAGTGTGTACAATGGATACTGGTTCTGGGGACGCCCCTCGCCCGAAGACCTGCGCCGCGATCTGCGTGAGGTGTCGCGTGTGGCGCGGCCCGATTGGGATTTGAGCGCCCCCGGCCTGCGCGAGAACTGGGAGAGCGGCGACAAGTTGCTGCACTTCCCGTATGGGCAGAAGCATCCATAACGCCCCGGCTCGAAGGCCTAGGCTTTCCAGTCATTTTTGTAAAACTCAGCGAGGAGCGAGCATGCCACGCAGCAGCAGTAAGTCAACGACGACCCAACCGGCCACGCCAACGCAAACGGCCCAGGTAAAGCGAGAAACGAAGCGCCAGGCCAAACCAACAGCCAGCGGCGAGCCATACCCCGAATTGATGGAGTATCGCAAACAGTTCCCCATCTTGCAGCGCAAAACCTATCTCAATAGCTGCTCGCTGGGGCCGCTCTCGGAGCGCGGGAGGGCCGGGATGGCGCGCTTTCAGGAGCTTTGGAACGAACATGGCGCACAGGCGTGGTATGAAATCTGGATGGGCGAACTCGATGCGCTCCGTCGGAAGTTCGCCAAATTGATCAATGCGCAGCCGCACGAGGTGGCGATTGCCCCTAGCGTCTCAGTAGCGCTCGGTGAGATCGCCAGCGCGCTCGAAGACGATCCCAGGAGCAAGGGGCGCAACCGCGTCACCCTGGCCGATATGGATTTCCCCACGCTGGCCTACCAATGGCTGGCGCGCGAACGCCAGGGGACAGAGGTCGCCTTTGTGGAAAGCCCCGACCGCATTCGCCTGCCCGCCGACCTCTTCAAGAAGCACATTGACAAGCGCACGCGGCTGGTAGCCACCTCGCGTGTGTTTTACCTCAGTGGCTACATCCAGGACGTTGGGGCGCTGGCGAAGATGGCGCACGCCGAGGGTGCGCTGCTGCTGGTAGACGACTACCAGGGAACGGGACAGATACCGCTGGATGTGAAGGCGCTCGACCTCGATTTCGTCGTGACGGGATCGCTGAAGTGGCTGATGGGCGGCCCCGGCATCGCCTTTATCTATGCCCGCGAAGAGTTGCTGCCGCGCCTGCGCCCGACAATGACCGGTTGGTGGGCCTCGCGCGATCAGTTCCAGTTCAAGACAAACGAGTTTGACTATCGCGAGGATGCCCGCCGCCTGGAGGCCGGTACGCCGCCGATGGCCGCCGTCTATGCCGCCAGCGCCGGGCTAGACATCGTGCTGGAGGTGGGCGTCGAGCGTATCCGCGCGCGCACACGCTATCTCGCCGATGATCTCGTGCGGCGGGCGCAGGAGCGCGGCTGGACGCTGCGCAGTCCAACGGATAGCGCAGAAAGAAGCTCCATCGTGATGCTGGCGTTCGGGCGCCCTGAGGAGTTGGTGAAGGCGTTGAGCGCACGCGGCATTATTGTAGATTCGCGGCCCGGCCTGTTACGCATCTCGCCGCACTTCTATAACACCATCGCCGAGAACGAAGCGATTGTCGCCGCGCTCGACGAGTTGCTGGCAAAGCGGTAAAAGGCGCGATAGAATAGACTCAGTGATAGGAAGGCTATGCCAAGAAAAATTCGCCAGCTCCGCGCGGAGCTGGCGCGTAATGGCTTTCACCTTGATCCAAAACGTGGCAAGGGAAGCCATACCTATTGGACACACCCACTTGTTCCTTATCCGGTAGTGATCTCAGGTCAGGATGGAGATGACGCAGATCACTATCAGGAGCGAGACGTGCGTGACGCGATTCATGATCTTCGTGAAGCGAAGAAGAGGCAAGCTCCATGAACACCATCCATTACTCTATGATCATTGAATGGTCGGATGAAGATCAAATCTTTGTCGTGAGCTTCCCTGAATGGGGAACCCATACCCATACACATGGGGCAACCTATGAGGAGGCAGCGCAGAATGGGCAGACTGTCCTTGCCGACTTGATCGATCTGTGGCAAGAACAAGGTCGTCCATTGCCAGAGGCGCGTGTATTCGTAGGTGTATAAGTCTCGCACAAGGATTCATACGATGCCTAATCTTTATCCCATCAATCGAGAAGAGAGAGATGGCAAGTCACAGAGTGAGCCAACACAAGCGGCGGCGTATGACGCCGTCGCAGAATGGTACGACGAGCGCATCCGCAACGACGACCTCGTACACGGCCTGACGCTGCCTGCCGTACTCGATCTCATAGGCGCAGGTACGCTGAGGGGGATAGAAGTCTGCGATCTGGCGTGTGGACAGGGCTTGATTACGCACATCCTCGCGGACTATGGCGCGCACATAACCGGCGTGGACATCTCTCAGGAGCTATTGGCGCGGGCGCGCGAGGCTGAAGCCGCCAGACCCCATGGTATCACCTATCTACATGACGACATCAGCGTGGGCGCTACCCTGCCCGACGCGGCGTTTGATGGCACGCTCTGCCACATGGCGCTGATGGATGTGGCCGACCTGGGTGGCGTGGCGCAGACGGTGGAGCGCATCCTCAGACCGGGCGGCTGGTTCGTCTTCGTGGTGACGCATCCCTGCTACCAGACACCCAACTCCACCTGGCAGGAACCGGCGGATGGCGGCATAGTGAAGCGGCTGGTGGCAGGATATTTCGACATTGGCTTCTGGCGGCCCGCCACGCAAGGTAGCGCGACGAGCGTGCGTGAGCGCGTCGGCGCGTATCACCGCACACTGAGTATGTACCTCAATGCCTTCGCAGCGGTTGGGCTGGCTTTCACGCGCATGCAGGAGCCACAGATCACACCAAAGATTGCCGAGCGGCTGCTGGCAAATAATCCTACTGAGATGAGGCGATTGTTGGCCAGTGGCGGAAGAGAGATACCTATTGTGCTGGCTGCGCGCTTCGAGAAACGGTGATACCTCATCTGATAGCTGCGCAGCCCTGAACAAGTCCGCGCAGGTGTCCATTGTGGCGCAGCCCGGAGGCGCTGTTTCAACCACCCGCCTGCTGCCCGCACGCATTCATGCCTACTTGCGATTAAACTTTGTCCGCACAATCTCCCCCACCATGCGTACCTCTTCGAGGCGTAGTAGCGCGACCAGCGCAAAGTAGACCACGCTGGCCGCGCCGCCGATGACGACGACGGTGAGCGCCTGACCATGTAGGTCGGCAAGTGTGAAGAGGTGAGGCGCCAGAGCAGGCAGGAAGCGCATCCCCGTCCAGCAGACGCCCCACATCGCAGCAGCGGCCAGTCCGATGCGCGCCAGCCCGCTCAAAAGTGAGCCAACTCCTGGATTGCCGATCTGACGGGTCAGCAGCACAAACAGGACAATCGCCTGCCCAGAATTGAGGGCAGTGTTCGCGAAGGCAATCGCAGGCAGCCCCATCGTGGGAGCCAGCGGAACAGCGACCGCGCCCCAGAAGCTGATCGAGAGAATTGCCACCACCACCGGCGTTATCGTATCCTTGCGGGCATAGAAGGCAGCGATAAGCAACTGTTGTAGCGCGAGGAAGGGCAACTGATAGGCGTAGTTTTGCAGCGCCAGCGCATTGCGCGCCGTGCAGCCAAGCTGGCAGGTACCATGCTGGAAGAGCAGTGAGACAATCGGCGTGTCCAGCGCAAGCAACCCTACCATCGCCGGAACCATCAGCAGCAGGCCTAGACGAAAGCCCAGAGTGAGTGTGCGCTTGAAGTCGCGCATGTCGCCACGGGTGGCGGCGGCTGTCAGCGGAGGCAATACGGCGAACGAGAGCGCGGCAGTGACCAACCCCACCGGAAACTGCACCAGCGTCGTCGCGCTCTGCAACGCCGTCACGTTTTGTAGCGCGCCGCCGGGCATGCGACCAATCAAAAAGAGTTCGGCGTTTTGCTGCCCCAGGCTGATCAACAATCCCGCCGCAATGGGAGCATACAGCCGGATGATCTGGCGCACCGCCGGATGCCGCAGGTCAAGCGCGGGCCGCCAGACCAGCCGCAGCCGCCACAGCGGCGGCAGCAGAATCATCACTTGCGCCAGCGTCCCCAACGCCAGGCCAACCGCCAGCCCATTTGCCCCTTCGAGATGCAGCAGCACGATCAGCGGATCGGCGCTACGGGTGAGAGCCGCGCTCCACGGCAGGCGCAATTGCGTCGCGACGATCAGCAGCGCGGCAAGGCCACCCAGGATGACGCCGAGATGCTGGATGGCGGTGGCGAAGGCTGGAAAGACAACAGTTTTGAGGGCATAGAGCAGCGCCGAGGCGACGGCGTAGAGGCCAAGCCCAAAGAGGCCCAACGCCGAGATGCGGATCAGCGTGGTTGTCAGTCGTGCGCCCGTTGGGTCGTTTGGCGCGTAGATCAGGGCAAGCGTGGGGGCCAGGAAGAAGAGCGCGACGACCGCCAGCGCCATCAGGATCAGCACGAGGTTGGCGACCGTGCTGGCGATGCGACGTAGCTCCTCGCGGCGGGCGGGATCGCTGTGATCTACAAACGTTGGGATGAGCGCCCCGCTGACCGAGCTGCCCACCAGCAGATCGCTCACCTGCTGGATGGGTCGCAGCGCAAAGACAAACGCGCCGCTGGCTGTGCCCCAGAACAGCACATTGAGCGTCTCGATACGAACCAAACCCAATACACTGCTGAGCAACTGACCGATCATGATGACCAGAGCAGAAGAGACCATGCGCCGCCCAGAGGCAGGAGCTTCCGGCGGCACAGGCTCGTTTCCTTGCGCTTCCCATGCCGGTTCCAGTTGCGATGTGGCCTCGGCGAAGGTGTTATCGGCTTCGGGCATGGGAGCAGCCTGCACAGGTAGCCTGGTGACAGGCAACGGCGCCGTCCGCCAGGGATGCGCCACACCCCCTGGCATACGGATGAATAGGATGTCGTCGCCGTGTGCCGCCGTCTCCACGATGTTGTTTTCCTTATTGACTGCCGTAGCGTTCGAGAATGCGCGCGATCAGTTCGCTGGTGGAATGTCCTGGCAGATAGGCCAGCAGCGCCAGCGAGCCACCATACGCCGCGACGATGCGCGCCTCAGGCAGACGTGCGCCAAGATCGCCAAGATCGCCAAGATCGCCAAGATCGGCGAGCGGCGCTGCGCCTATTGATTTCTCGTCAGGAGTATCAGACGTATCGCCCGGCTCAGAGGTAGCTAGACCAAGCGTGCGCCGCAACTGCGCAGGCGTCAGCAGATAGTCGCGGGACTGTCCGTCCGTTTGCGCTTGTGTTGCCGAGCCAACCGCATAATCGGCGCCCTTTACATACACCGCCGGGCGCAGCGTCTCAATGAGCGGGCCAGCGGTCGGCTCGTCGAAGATCATCACGTCGTCAATCATCGCCAGAGCAGCCAGCATTTCCGCGCGCTCATCTTCTGGAACGAGCGGCCTGCGCGGGCCTTTCAGCGCACGGGTGGACTCGTCGCTGTTCACTCCGACGATCAGCAGATCGCCCAAAGCGTGCGCCCGCTGAAGATACTGGATATGGCCGAGATGCAGCAAATCGAAGACGCCGTTGGTAAAAACGGCGCGGGCGCCTGCACGTTGGCGATCGGCGATTTCTTTTGCCAGGGTAGGCAGCTCACTCCTGGGGACAACTATTCCCATACGGCCTCCTCAGCGGTGACGGTTGGCGTATCCTCCAGGATATGCGCCCACACGGCATCGGCAAGCTCCTGGGGCGTATTGGTGGCGCAGCCAACGTGGCGCACGACCAATCCTGCCGCGAGGTTCGCCAGCGTCGCCGCCTCAGCCAGCCGTACCGGGGAGACGCTTGCCCCAGGCGTGGCGTCTACGGTGAGGGCAAGCGCAAAGGTGGCCGCGACGGTATCGCCCGCGCCGGTGGGGTCAACCACCACGCCGCTGTTGATGGCTGGCAGGTGGATGGTCTGGCCGTTCGCCGGAAAAAGGCTCATCCCTTCGCCGCCGCGCGTGATCAACGCCGCCTGCGCATGCGCCATATCGAGCAGACGGCGGCCACCGGCTTCGAGGGTTGTAGCGTCGGTAATGGGCATGCCAAGCGTGGCCTCGGCCTCCGGCTGGTTGGGCGTCAGCGCCGTCACCCCCTGGAAGCGCGCCAGATCGCCATGCGAGTCGGCTATGACGATCTTGCCATGCTGGCGCGCCAGGGAAAGCGCCGTTTCGAGGAGGGTGGGGCCGATCACGCCGTTCTCATAGTCGGAGATGATCAAGGCGTCTATGGTGGGGACGATCTCGCGTAGGTAGCCAATGATGCGCGTTGTGTGGTCGGCGTCAAGCTCGGAGCGGTCAATGCGGTCAATACGCAACATCAACTGCTGCACATGCTGGCTGTCGCCCGCGAGGATGCGTGTCTTCGTGGTGGTTGGACGGTCGGGTGTGGTAAAGAGGCCATCCAGATGAATACCATACTCACTCAGGCGTGCGCGCAACTGCTCGCCCGTCGCATCATCGCCAACGACGCCCGCGAGGAAGACCTCAGCGCCAAGCGTGCGCGCGTTCACACCAGGGTTTGTCGCGCCGCCGGGGGTGATCGTCTGGCTGAGGTGGCGCAGCACCATAACGGGCGCCTCGCGGGCGATGCTGAACGGCGCGCAGGAGATGTATTCATCGGCCACCATATCGCCCACCACCAGGATGCGGCGTCCGGCGAAATGGCTGATGAGGGTGAGCAATCGCTCACGTAGGGGGTGTTCCAGTGATTTCATGAGAGAAACCCATCACTATTGATTTCCTCCGCCTGGCCGCACGCCACCTCCTCTTGCGCTTCTGCCCGAAGAGTTTCCAACCATTCTGGGGTGCGCGGATCGGCAAAAAGCGCCTCCCATCTGGCGTCGTCATCCAGCGTCTCGTTGTTGAATGCGTCAAACAAGGTATTTCCTTCACTGTTCACGGCATTATACCCTCTGCCCCTCTCTAAGCGCCGCGAGGGCGAAGCGCGGCAACGCCAGCATGCGCCGCCAGCGCCAGGGCTGCCGCGCCAGCCGGAAGAGCCATTCCAGCCCAATGGCGCGCAGCCACCGTGGCGCACGTGGGAGCCGTCCGGCCAGCACATCGAATGCGCCCCCGACACCAATCGCCACCATCCCCGCCAGCGTCGTATCGTGCGAATCGGCAAGCGCCCGGCTGATCCGCGCAATCCAGCATTCCTGCGTGGGCGAGCCATACGCCACAAAGAGGATGTCGGGCTGGGCCTCAAACACCCTCTTCAGCGTTTCGGTGTCGCCGGAGCGGTCAGGCGTCCCCACCCAGGCGCCTACAATCTGCAAGCCAGGATAGCGCCGCTGGAGCGTCTGCCCTGCCAAAGCAGCCACACGCGGAGCAGCCCCCAGCAGAAACAGCCGCCAGCCAGCCATCGCGGCATGGGCCGCCAACGCTTCGAGCAGGTCAACGCCTGTCACGCGGCCAGGCAGGCGCACGCCTCGCCAGCGCAGCGCCCAGACTATTCCTATGCCATCCACCGTAACCATCGGCGCCGCCTGGATGAGCGCCTGGAACTGCGTGTCACGGCGCGCCTGCATAACCATCTCCGGGTTCAGCGTTACCACCTGCCAGAGCGAGCCAGCAACAGATTGTCCATTGCTCTCGTCCACAGATTGTAACGAATCGGCGGGCGTTGGTGTTACTCGCCCGGCGGCGAGCAAGCGTATCTGGCGCGCACGCTCAATCTGCTCGCTGACGCGCTCGACAGCCATATCTAGTGTCAGCGCGTCAACCGGCAGACCAAGCAGATTGTAGCGTATGTGGGATGATGGCATACGTCCGGGCCTCATTCACTGCCTGATGATCACGCGAACCGGAGGGCCGCCATCTACCTCGTCATGGGTGATCACCTGGGTGATGCGATCCGGCAAGGCTTGCAGACTTGCCCTCAAAAAGTAGGGATAGAGTTGGAGCGATGGTAGTTCGGTGAGCGGGAACCACTGGAAGATCAGTGGGATGTCATTTGTCTCCATGCCGGGGAAAGGCGTTGTCACATCGAGTTGAGGCGCGTCTGCTGGCAGCGTCATCAGATAGTAGAGTCCAAGCTCATGATAGGCTTGCCCGTCGAGCGTGAAAAAGTTTTCGACGATCCAGAGCAGCCGCTCTACCTTCACCGACAGCCCCATCTCCTCCTGCATCTCGCGAATCAGCGTCTCGTCCGACGCCTCGGTCGCCTCGCAGCGTCCCCCTGGCAGCGACCAAAACTCATCGTGTGTAGCGTGATGCAATAGCGCATGCCCATCGTGAACGGCGACGCCCACCACGCGATAGCTAAAACGCGCGGCGGGCAGATCGAATGCAATCATGGCAATCGTTCCCTTTGCGAACAAGTGGAGTGATATACTGCTGGCGTATACCCAGCGCATATACAGCATAGGTGGCTGGCGCCAGCAATGAAGCCCGAAGTTCTATCTTATCACGAAAGGAGGCGCCAATGGCGACGCCGCAATCACCCGCCGTCACGCAGCAGCGCACGCTCGCTGCGATAGAGGCAGTTAAGGCCAAAATTGACGCCTATTTGCCATCGTGTCCCGTTGGCCATTCGCCCCAGGAGATGGGCCAATGGATCAACGGGCTGGATCAATACGTCTGGGAGTTCCAACAACTGGCGCCCGTGTCCAACATGCTCACGCGCCAGGGCATGCCCCACGCCGAGCAACGCCTGACCGCCCTGCTGAACGATCTCAGTTCGGCGCGTAACGTCTATCTTCAGATGTATCAGGGGATGATCCAGACCAACCAGGGATTCGCCAACATCTGGAGCAATGCCAACACCTTCGCCACTGCGAACATCCTTGCGGCGACAAACTATTCGCAGGCGGTTTTCCAACGCGCCCAGCAGGGCTACTTTGATGTGACGGAGCAGAATTGCTACGACTGCCACCGCTACGTCGGCATCCCTGGCGGCGGGTACTGTTACGATTGCGCCCGCAGGCGTGGCTGGGTCTGGTAGCCAGCCAGATATTCAAGAGAGGGACACATATAACCCGTACAGCCTATTCTGATCGTATTGCCAAACAGTGGAACCGCGTCACCGGACATTACGGCGGCGCGCTCAAACGCTATGCGCTCGTTGAGCGCATCCTCAGCCATATCGAAACACTCGATGGGCGCGTTGTCCTGGAGCTTGGCGCCGGGAATGGCTACTTCACACACCTGCTGCTACGGCGCTTCTCCGGCCAGCCATTGCAACGGCTAATCATCAGCGATCAAACGCAGGCGTTGCTCTTCGATTGCCACCTGCCCGTTTCGCTTGGCCAGGATGGGCGCCAATCCGCGCCATGACGCACAGCGCAGAGGAAGGCAAAAGCGGCATGCGCGTGATACCATTTGAGATAGAAGGCAACGTCTATGCAAGGGGATGGAAATAGTATGAGCATCGAATCAATCAATCCAGCGACTGAAGAAGTCATCGAGACGTTTGAGCCGTTTACCGAGCGCGAGGTGGATGAGGCGTTGCAGCGCGCCCGCAACACTTTTCTTCGGTGGCGGACAACCTCGTTTGCCGAACGAGGTGAGCTGCTGGTAAGCGTAGCGGCGTATCTGCGCGCACATAAAGCCGCCCTGGGCAAGGTGATGACGCTTGAGATGGGCAAGCCCATCGTCGAGGCGGAGGCCGAGGTGGAAAAATGCGCCTGGGTCTGCGACTACTACGCCGAAAATGCTGAAAATTTCCTGGCCGATCAGTCCGCGCCAAGCGCCGCTACAGAAAGCTATGTCGCGTTTCGCCCGCTGGGGGTCGTGCTGGCGGTGATGCCGTGGAACTTCCCCTTCTGGCAGGTCTTCCGCTTCGCCGCGCCCGCCATTATGGCTGGAAACGTCGGCGTCCTCAAGCATGCCTCGAACGTCTCGCGGAGCGCGCTGGAGATCGAGCGGGTCTTCCGCGAGAGTGGTGCGCCGGATGGCCTCTTCCAGACGTTGCTCGTCCCCGGTGGCCAGGTCGCCACGATCATTCGCGATCCGCGTATTGCGGCGGTGACGCTCACGGGTAGCGAACCGGCGGGCGTCTCGGTGGCCTCGGCAAGCGGCTCCGTCCTCAAAAAGACCGTCCTAGAGCTTGGCGGCTCCGACGCCTTCATTGTACTGGAAGACGCCGATCTTG
>JAJPIU010000179.1 GCA_021324535.1 Pseudomonadota bacterium | reverse complement strand
TCACCTCACGCCAGCGCCATGCCCATGATGCCCTTGAATTGGGTTACGCCTGATAGTTCACCATAGCATCAGACGCGCCCCCTCTGCAAGAAGCGGCGCGCCTTAGAAGCTATACCAAACGCAAGATGTTCGCGCCTCAATCCATCAGCAAAACGAGCTTGCCGGTGGTGCGCCGTCCTGTTTGATCGGCCTGTGCGTGGGCAGCCTCAGCCAGCGGATACGTCGCGCCGACGATCACGCGCAGTTTGCCCTCGGCCACATAGCCGAGCAACGCCTGCATACCCTGCGCAATCATACGCCCTGGCAGTACCGCCAGCCAGAAACCAACCAACGAGGCGTTGCGCGCCATCAATCGCGCCGGTTCCAGCGTTCCCGATTCGCCACTCGCCTGCCCATAGACCACCAGGCGACCAAACATCGCAAGCGCCGCGACACTGCGCTCAAAGATACGTCCACCCGCCGCCTCTAGGATTACATCGGCGCCTTTGCCGTCGGTCAGCGCGCGTACACGCTCGGCCAGATCATCGGCGACGTAGTTGATCGTTTCGTCGGCGCCCAGCGAGCGCGCCAGTTCCAGCTTTTCGGGCGAACTTGCTGCTGCAACCACTTTGCCCGCGCCGCCCAGTTTCGCCAGTTGCAGGGCCAGCGACCCCACGCCGCCCGCTGCTGCGTTCACTACGACGGTCTCGCCCGGCTGCATGCGCCCCGACGTATGCAAAATGTGATAGGCGGTCAGCCCTTGCAGGGGCAGCGCGGCAGCAGAGGCCCAATCGAGCGCATCGGGGATCGGCGCAAGCGAGCGGGCTGGTATCGCCACATACTCCGCATAGCCGCCGCTCGGGCAGAGCGACATCACCCGCGCGCCCACCTGGATTGGCCCGTCGGCGGGAACATCCGCTCCCAGCGCCACCACCGTTCCGGCGACCTCGCTCCCAGGAATATACGGCAGCGGGGTACGTTCGAGGTAGCGCCCGTTGCGGCGCGCGGTATCGGCATAGTTGACGCCTGCGGCGGCCACTTTGATGAGCGCCTCGCCCGCCTGGGGCGTTGGCGTGGGAACCTCTTCGAGTTGCAATACCTCCGGCCCGCCAAACGCATGATAGCGAATGGCGCGCATCGTCGGGGGGATGGTCATATTTCTAGCTCCTACTTTTGGACTGATTATATCAGCCATCCTCACTGCGCTACCTCTGGCGCAGAGGTTGTCCCTTTTGGGGAGCGGGCATGCGTGACTTTGCCACGCCCCGTCGCTTCGGGCGGCGCTGGTGGCAAGGTAGCCACGTATTCATCGAGCGCAGCGCGATCCTCCGGCGAGATGGTCACGCCCAAAGCATGCTCTATCTTCCCTTTTTTCAGCGCAAGCTCCCAGCAGGAACGCTTCGCGCACAGATACGCGCCCCGCCCGGACTTCTTGCTGGTGGGATCGAGCAACACATGCCCATCCGGCGTCCGCACGATGCGAATCAGCTCACGCTTGGGGCGCTCCTGCTGGCAGGCGATACACGTCCGCTGTGGGATGCGGCGCGGACGTGGCCCCTTACGTTTGCTGGCGCTCTGGCGTCCGCTCTTCGCCGATCCGCCTGATGGCAGAGATTGCGCAGGCTGGCCGGACACCGCGCGTTTCTCCACGTGTATGCTCTCTATCTTCTCTATGCTTTCAGGTGTTTGTGTCTCCATCGGTAATCCCTTCGCAGGGCAGGCTCTACGCTTGCGCCTCGTTGCTTGCCTCGTGCGCTGTGTCCTCAGGCGGATTCGCCAACGCATGCACACCGCTGGAGCCTGGACTTGCGTTGCGCTGCTCACGGCTGGCATGCTCTCCCCGCTCGTTGGGTGGCGCCACGTCCACCCGCCAGCCAGTTAGCTTGGCCGCCAGCCGCGCGTTCTGCCCTTTGATGCCGATAGCCAGCGAAAGTTGTCGCTCTGGTACCGTCACCAGCGCCGTATGATCCGACTCGCGCAGCTCTACACGCAGCGGTTTCACAGGGCTGAGCGCATTGGCGACGAACTTCGCCGGATCGGGATCCCACAGCACAATGTCAATTTTTTCCCCGTTCAGTTCGTTGATGATGCTATTGATGCGCGCGCCACGCACCCCTACGCACGCGCCAATAGGATCAAGCCCCTCTTGTCGCGCCCAGATGGCTACCTTCGACCGGCTCCCCGGCTCACGGGCAATCGCTTTGATCTCGATCTGCCCATCGAAGATTTCGGGTACCTCAAGCTCGAACAGCCGCTTGATGATGTTGCGATGGGTGCGCGAGACCAGCGCCTGTACACCGCGTCCGCCCCCGCGCTTGAGTTCATAGATATAGACACGCACACGCTGGTTTGGCTTCAGCCGCTCGCCGGGAATCTGCTCTTTCTCTTCGAGCACTCCTTCGATCTTGCCAAGATCAAGAATCCAGGCGTTTCCGCCTCGTTCATCGCGCCGCAGCACGGTTCCCACTACCATATCATCGAGCTGGTCTTTGTACGACTCAAAGAGATGATCGAGTTCGGCCTCGCGGATACGTTGCAAGATGATCTGCTTGGCGGTCTGCGCCGGAATACGGTTGAAAATCTGCGGCGAGTCTACCTCGATGAACTGCCCAAGCGCAGCGTGCGGATCGATCTGCTGCGCCTCAGCAAGCGAGATCTCGGCTGAGGCGTCGTGCGCCTGGACGACAACCTTTCTGGCTGCCCACACATGTACGTCGCCGTTACGCTCCACCTCGATACGAATATTCTCACCGCCCCCACTGCTCTTGCGATAAGCCGCCAACAGCGCATTGGCGACGGCTTCCATGACCTTTTCTTGTGGCAATCCCTTCTCATGAATGAGTTGGGCAATCGCCGCCTGGAACTCTGTTCGCATGGCGCTAACCCCTCCCCCTCTTGCAAAATAAAGAGAAAAGTGGGCCAACGTCACCCACTTTTCTCTCAGCACACGGACTCTTTCCACAGATGTCACTGTAGTATACCACAAAATTGGAATGAGGATCGCAAGAAAGTCTCGGGAATGCCTCAGGGGAGAGGCCCACTGCGCAAGGCGCGTTGTATGGCAAGCGCAATTGCTAGATGTCCGCGATCATTTGGGTGAAACGTATCGGTGACGCCACCCCAAAAATTGAAGCCCGCCGGGCCATGATAGGCCGCCACAGCAAAGAGCCGCTGCAAGTCCACATAGACCCCATGCGCCGCCACGCAATCTTGGCTGATCGTGTAAGCGTCTATGTTTTGCAGCGCGCTATAAGGCGCCCACGGCCCAGTGCAGACCAGACGCGCATACGGCGAGAAGCGACGGACAATCGCTAGAATTGCGGGATAATCGCGTACAAACGCCTGATGATCACTGGCGGTGTCATTTGTTCCCAACTCGATCACTACATACGTCGCCCCAGGCAGAGACTGCCTTTCAAGCGCGGCGTACATTTCAGGAGTGTTGATTCCAAACGCCGCACGCATTCCCAACTGCGCATTGAGCGCATGCGCAAGGAGGAAGGCATAGCCGTCCTTTTGTACCAGGGCATCGTACCCTACACTGATGCTATCGCCGATAACCAACAACCGCGTCGGAACGCTGGCTGAGATATGCGCGGGTTTCCCTACCGAGGATTGCGCATAGGCACTTCTCATCGCCACGACAAGCCCAGCCACAATTGCCAGCAGCGCCAGCAGGTATATGACATGCGAGCGAACGAGCCGCATATGCCCTCCTTTGCTCTCCTTGCGCCAACGGCGCTCACCCCCAACTCACATCACACCCGCGCAAAGAAGCTCTCCACTCTCAGTTCCTCATGAGCGCGTATGCTCCCTGTACTCATAGGGCAAGCGCGTGCGAAAATCCTGCTGGAGCGTCTCTCTACTGTTCAACGCCAAAACGGCCACCCGGTAACAATGCGTACATCCATCACGACATCGCCAGAAGCGCCATGAGACGGACATACACAACCATAGGTGTGGGCGTGTCCAGTTGACGACACGGCAACCCCGCACATATACTCCTAGAGTAACATACATATCGTCAACAGGGCGATCGAGCGCCCCGCTGGTGATAGGCCATACCCTGCCTTCCACCCTCATCGATCCTCACGTAGCTGATGATGGGTCGAATGGGATTAAACGCAAAGGAGCGTGAACCGATGGCTGTCGAGATTGCTTCCGAAGAGAAAATGTTGCTCGATATGGTGCGCGACCTCGCACGCGAGAAGGTGGCTCCGCGCGCCGCCGAGATAGATGCGACTGGCGAGTTCCCCTGGGACATGAAAGAGTTGCTCGCACAGCAAGACATCCTGGCAATGCCGTTCCCTGAGGAGTACGGCGGCCTTGGCTCCAGCGAGTTGACCATCCTCAAAGTGATCGAAGAGCTTGCCAAAGCCTGCGCCACCACATCATTGTTGCTGTGTGTGCAGCAACTCGGCTCGTTGCCCATCGCGCTGGCAGGAACCGAGGAGCAGAAACAGCGCACCTTCCCACGGCTTGCCACCGGCGAATGGATGGCCGCCTATGCGCTCACCGAGCCAGGCTCAGGCTCCGACGCGGGGGCCATGCGCACGCGCGCCGAGCGGCGTGGCGACAAGTATGTGTTAAATGGCCTCAAGCACTTCATCACCAACGCCGGGATCGCCCATATCAATACGGTCTTCGCCGTCACCGATCCCGGCGCGGGCACACGAGGCATCAGCGCCTTCATTGTGGAAGGCGACCGGCCGGGCTTCCACATGGGTAAGGTGGAGAACAAGATGGGCATTCGCGGCTCACAGACCGGCGAACTTGTCTTCGAGGATTGCGAGATACCGGCGGAGAACCTGCTTGGCAAAGAGGGCGAGGGCTTCAAGATTGCGCTTGCCACGCTCGACCGCACCCGCCCCGGCATCGCCGCGCAGGCGCTTGGCATTGCCCAGGGAGCGCTCGATTTTGCCGTGCAGTACGCCAAGCAACGGGTGCAGTTTGGCAAGCCGATCATCGCCAACCAGGCCATCCAGTTCATGCTGGCCGATATGGACATCCAGGTGGAGGCAGCGCGCCAGTTGGTGTATCATGTGGGTGAACTGATGGATTCGGGCGCGACAAACTTTGGCCGCGAGGCGGCCATCGCCAAGACGTTCGCCTCGGACGCGGCGATCCAGGTGACGAACGACGCCATCCAGGTGTTGGGCGGCTATGGATACATGAAAGAGTTCCCCGTCGAACGGATGATGCGCGACGCCAAGATCACGCAGATCTACGAGGGAACCAACCAGATTCAACGGATGGTGATCGCGCGGGCGCTTTCGCGCTAGCGCGCTCTGGCGAAGAGAAAGATACAGATACAACATGGGCGAACCGCAAACATCCCCGACGCAAGGCACGCCACAGGAGCAAGCAGATCATGGCGATCAAGCGGCTGCTCAGCAACAAGGAGCAGCCAGCGCCCAAACTCCGCCACAAGCCAGCCAGCCGAGCCAGCCAAGCCAGCCAAGCCAGCCAAGCCCAGGCGCTCCGGGAACGGGAGCGAACGCGGGAGGATTCGTCATCCCCCTGCGCAATGGCGCGTCCTGCGTCTATACCACGAGCGGTATCACCATAGCAGGCGTAAGCTATCCATTCAGTGATCTGGTATTTGCTGGATTAGTTGACGACATCACGCTGCCCAGGCCACCGGGCGCGCCGCCGATCCCAGGCGTGACGCTTCGTACAGCTTCGGGGCAGGCTGTCGGTATGACGCCCATCGATCCAATGGATTGCTGGCGACTGCTCACGGCGATCTACACAGTGCGGCCCGATCTGAGCATGCCGCTTCCACCCCCACCAGTCTATGCCTATCCGGGTTTTCCACCGCCACAGCAGACCTCGCAAAACAACGAGACTGTGCTGGCGGGCATCGCGCATCTCAGCATCTTCTTCGCGCCATTGATCACCCCGCTGATCATCTGGCTGGTGACGGCCAACACCATGCCCTACGCCTCGCGCCAGGGCAAGCAGGCGTTTGTCTTCCATGTCGTGGTGACGGCGGTTGAGCTTGTTGCCGTTTTTGTGCTGTTCATCGGCTTCTTCCTCACCATGGCAGCAACGATCAGCTCATCCACCAGTAATCCAGCGGCGTCATCCGGCGGCTTTTTCTTTTTCCCTTTTCTGATTTGGCTGCTGATCCTGCCAATCAGCATCATCAGCATCGTGCTGGGCATCTACGCAGCGATACAAACGTTCCAGGGCAAGCCCTATCACTATCCGTTGTTGGGGTGGCTGTAGCAAAGGGGACATGCCATGCTACTCGATGAAGCAGATGTCCAGCGGCTCTTACGGATGGATGAGGTTATCGCGGCAATGGAAACGGCGCTTGCCGCATTCTCCCAGAGGAAAGTGGTACAGCCTGTTCGCACGGTTGTTCCCGTCGCTGACCATCAGGGCTTCCTGGGTGTCATGCCTGCCTATGCGGGCGCACTTGGCGTCAAGCTTGTCACCTTCTACCCTCAGAACGTTGGCCTGCCCACCCATCTCGCCACCATCCTGCTGTTTCGCCCAGAAACCGGCGAACTACTGGTGACGATGGACGGTCGGCTGATCACCGAGATGCGTACCGCTGCTGCCTCTGCGGTGGCGACCCGTCATCTCGCCCGCCCCGAATCGCAGGTGTTGGGCATTCTGGGTTCAGGGGTGCAGGCGCATAGCCATCTGGAAGCCTTGCGTCTGCTCTACACCTTCCAGGATGTGCGTGTCTGGAGTCCACGGCATGCCCAGGCGTTTGCTAACCGACATCGGGCGCGGGCTGTGGCCTCGGCGCAGGAGGCTGCGGAAGCGGCGGACATTATCGTGGTGGCGACCGCCTCAACCACACCAGCGCTGAAGGGAGAATGGCTCACGCCGGGCACGCATATCAACGCCGTTGGCGCGACACGGCCCGATTGGCGCGAACTTGATGATGAGACATTGCGGCGCGCTCGCCTCTATGTGGACTCGCGTGAGGCGGCGGGTATGGAATCAGGCGATGTCATGGCCGCCGATCAGGTGGTTGGGGAGATTGGCGAGGTCATTGTCGGCAGCAAACCGGGCCGCACGTCCGCCGAGGAGATCACACTGTTCAAGTCGGTAGGGATCGCGGTAGAAGATGTCGCGACGGCCAATCTGGTCTATCAGAAGGCGCTCGCCGAAGCGCAGAACCAAAACCAATAGGACAGACGAAGACGCGCGCCAGCAGGAGTGATGCTTCCCGTCGGCGCGCAGCAGATTTGAGTAGCCTACACCTAGCCAGTTGGCGATCAGATGCCAGGGAGAGAGAACACGTAGAGTACTGTGAAGAGCACAATCCACACGGCGTCTACGAAGTGCCAGTACATCTCGACGGCGTTGATGGCAAAGTGGCTATCTTTCGAGAAGCTACCGTTGAGCGAGCGCAGCCAGCAGACCAGCAAGAACAACACGCCAAAGGTGACGTGCGCCCCATGGAAACCCGTCAGCGTAAAGAAGACCGAGCCAAAGATGTCGGTGCTGGGGTTAAACGGCGAATGGGTATATTCGTATGCCTGACCTGCCAGGAAGATTGAGCCAAGGATGACGGTCAGTATCAGGCCGCGCGTCAGGGCCTTGCGGTCGCCTCGCCCAATGCCACGCGCGGCGAAGTGCATAGGGAAGCTGCTGCTCAGCAGGATCAATGTGTTGATCGCCGGTAGGATGATCTCAGTGTAGCCGACGTGATGCGGCCAGGCGCTTCCTGCGCGTACCCGCAGATAGAGGTACGACGCAATCAGATTGGCGAAGAAGACCGCCTCCGACGCCAGAAAGAAGACCATGCCATACCAGCCAAAGCCGCGCCCTTTGGGTTCAGCGTGTTCCTGCCGAACCTCGGTTCTCTCTATGACTGCGCTCATGCTCGCTTGCTCCTCACTGGATGTTTCTACGTTCACACCACCACATGCGCCAGGGTTACGGCAACGATTCCAATCCCCAGCCGACGCCACAGGCAAACGTCATTGCGATGCCAATCACCGTGACAAACAGCGTCGTCTCCCACAGGAGCACACCCACCAGCGCGATAAACACCGAAGCCGCGAACAAGATTGGCCAGTAGCTCGGCCCTGGCAGATGCACATGACCATGCGTTTCAGGCGTACTTGCCAGCGCCAGCGCCGCCTCACGCGCAGGCGTGCTTTGTGCGGCGGGCAGATCGCTCAGCTCACGCACGCGGCTGGTGAATCCCAGTTCCGACATCAGGCGCGTCGCCTCATCGAGGTCGCCCTCGTCGTTGCGCGCCAGCAGCGCCTTCACGTTCTTGAAGACCCAGAACTGCTCGGAGTCCAGGCCCTTGGCCAGCGCGTCTAGCTCGCCATCCTGGCGGGTGAAGGTAATGATCGCGCCGCCCGGATGGGTATAGATGACTTCGTAGTTTTCCAGGTTCTCAGGCATCTGCCCGCTCCTCAATCTGTTTGACGTATGCTCTCTATACTCTACGTTGCTACGTCGCGACTGCCATCAGGCAGAAAAGTTCGGTCTTATCATATCATAGCCAGCCACCCCTGGCTACCATTCTGGCCGCTCTGTCGGTAAACCGACAGGGAATTGTTAGCCCCCACCCCCTGGCCCCTCCCCCGCTTGGCGGGGGAGGGGAATCAAATAACCGCCAGTCCACCTAGCGGCGCTGCGCCTTCGCAACGGGGGCGCCAGGCTGGCGTTTTGGAGTCTTTGCGGCGGACGCGGTCTGCGCAGTCAGTTTGGCTGATTGCGCTAGCTTTGTCGCGCGCGCCTCGGCCTGGCGTTCACGCTCGGCGATGAGATCGCGCATGGTCTCTACCTCGCCCTGTACACCGCGCATGCGTAATGCCACCCAGCCGATGTACACCAGCAATCCCACCCACAGAACAGCGTAGGACGCGATCAGAAACATGTTTCCCATTATTATTCCTCCTCAAGCTGCGCGCGCAGCCGCTCGACGGTGGCCTGGGCGCGTTCGAGGCGATAGACCTGCAACAACAGAAACGCGAAAAGCAGCGTAAACGCGCCAAGTGAGAGCAGCAGCGCGATCACCATCGCGGGCGGCAGTTGTGGCGTCCCGCCCAATGGCAACACCTCGCTGGGGTGCAGCGTACGCCACCACGTCACAGCCTCATAGTTGATCGGCACAACGAAAAAAGCCAGGATACCGTAGACCGCCGCATTACGCGCACCCTGAGCGGTGCGCCCCCAAAACGAGCGCACTACCAGATAGACGACATAGATGAACCATAGGATCAGCGTTGTCGTCAGTCTTGCGTCCCACACCCACCATGCGCCCCAGAACGACTTGCCCCAGAGCGAGCCGGTAATCAGCACAAACGTCGTGAAGACGGCGCCGATCTCGGCGTTGGCCCGCGCGAACCAGTCCCAGCGGTCGTCGCGGGTGATCAGATACATTACGCTGGCGGCGGCCACCAGGAAGAACGCCAGATAGGCAAGCCAGGCCATCGGCACGTGGATGTAGAAGATGCGTTGCACCGGCCCTTCGATCAGATCGGTTGGCGCATAGACCAGCGCCGCCCAGATCGTCAGCAGCATGCCAATCGCCGTGACGGCTCCAAGCGCAGCCTCGGCGTATGGCCCATAGCGTTTCATCGCGCCAGCCAGCCCGGTGCGCCAACCAGGGCGAGTCTGCTCCGCAGGGCGCGCCCGAGCGGTGTCTCGTTCTAAAGCGCCTGACGGCGCGCGTGTCACAGTCTTCATATGCTCCTGCCTGTTCTCTATCGTTTACTCTTCGACGACGAACTGAAACAGGATCGCCGAAACGCTCAGACAGATAATATCGAACGCGATGATCAGCCCTAGCCAGGGAGGATCGCCGTGAATCGGGTTCACCAGCGCCTCGGTCGCCCGCACGGAGCCAAGCACCACAGGAATGATGATCGGAAAGACCAGCAGCGGCAGCAAAAACTCGCGCGCCCGTGTATTTGCCGCCAGCGCCGAAAAAATCACGCCAACCGCCGCAATGCCAATCGTCCCCAGCAGCGTGATGAGCACGATCAGCCCGGTGATGATCGGCAGGTCATACAGCGCGGCGAAGACAGGCAGCGCCACCGCCTCGACCACACCAATGAAGATCACATTGCCAATCACCTTCGCCAGATAGATCACCGTGCGATCCACCGGGCAGAGCAACAGGCGATCCATTGGGCCGCGCTCCTGTTCGGCGGCGATGTTGCGCCCCAGGCCAAGCATGCTGGCGAAGATGAATGCCACCCAGAGCGCGCCCGGCCCCACCGCCGCTTTGTTCTCCACCCGTAGGTCAAACGCGAAGCTGAAGATCAGCAGCGCCAACAGGGCAAAGACACCCATAGACATCCACACCTGGCGCGTGCGCAGTTCCAGGCGCAGATCCTTGCCCACAATCGCCCAGAGTTGTCCCCATGCCAGCCTCATGCCTCACCTCCGTAGAGGTCGCACACGGCGGCAAGGTCGAGCGCAGCCGATGGGCCATCATAGGCCACACGTCCACGCAGCAATACCAGCGTTTGATGGCTTTGCGCCAGTCCGCGCGCCAGTTGGTGCGTGGTGAAGAGCGTTGTCTGCCCCTGGCGTGTGCGCTCATCGAGCAGTTCGCTCAGCAACGCCAGCGCATCTTCGTCGAGGCCGGTATCCGGCTCGTCGAGCAGCAACACCGCAGGATCGTGCAGCATGCCCCGCGCCAGCGCCAGACGTTGCGCCTGCCCACGCGAAAACTTGCCTACGTGGTCGTTGGCGCGCGCCCGCAGGCCCACCCGCGCCAGCAGCGCATCGGCTCGCTTGGCGCCATCGCGCAGGCCATACATCCGCGCGAAGAAGAGCAGGTTTTCGCGGGCGGTCAGTTCGCCATAGAGGCCGGTCTGGTGGCCGAGATAGCCAATCGCCCAGCGCGCCGCGTTTGCCTCGCGTGCCAGATCATGCCCCATCACAATCACCCGACCGCCGGTTGGCCGCGAGAGCGTCGCCAGGATGCGCAACAGCGTGGATTTTCCTGCGCCGTTTGGCCCTAGCAGCGCCAGTGTGCGCCCTTGCCCCAGCGAGAAGCTAACCCCGCGCAACACAGGCCGCGCGTCAAACACTTTGGTCAACCGCTCGACGACAATCGCCTGCGGAGATTGGTCACGCTGGTATTCGTCATCAGCGGTTGTCTCATCAGGCTGGGCGCCCGTGTCGCCTGGCGTCTCACTCTGGCGCGGCGCAGACCATCGTGCTGGCGACACGCTGCGTATGGCGGTAGTTGGCGCGCTCATCGGCGGCCTCCATTGGCTGGCTTACCCACACCGCTCACCACACGCCGCGCGCCCTTTCCGCTGGCTGACGCTTTTTGTCCGGCAAGTACAGTGGCCGCCACCTTTGCGGTTGGTGGCGCGCTGGCGGCTGCCCCCTCACTTATCCGATCCTGCCCACCTTCGTCTACGTCCAGTTCACTGGCTTGTGGCGCATCTTCGGTGGTCTCGACTGACGGCGCATGCTCCATTTCGTCAGGCGTGCCGCTGGTTGGCGCATCTTCCGCAGCTTGCGCCTGACCGGACGCAGCCGACGCGGACTTGCCACTCTTGCTCTTCTTCGCAGGCGTCGCCAACGCCGAGGCGGGTAACTCGTCGGCCAGCAGCGAACGCAACGCCGCGCGCGTCTCGGCCTGCTTCTGGCGATATTCTTCGTCCGTCAGCGCACCTGTGGTATGCGCCTTCTCAAGCGCAAGCAGCCGCTTCAGCAGGCGCTTCCGCTCGGCCTCGCGCTGGCCGCGATCAAGCCGTTTGGCGGTTGTCTCGGCCTGACGCGCCGCTTTGAGTGTCCGCGCAGGAACCAACCCAAGCGCCACCGCGAGATCTCCTGATCGCAGGTAAAACAACAGCAGAATGGCGATCAGCATCGCCAGGGCAATCGCCAGCCAGGTCAGTTGCGTGGTATCGAGGTCAGACGTCTCACCGGCCTTGGGCAACTCAAACATATTGATGCTGACCCGCTTGTTCACCGCCAGCGTATTGGCCGTGAAGACCTGGTAGCGGTTGCTGAACGCGATCACCTCTCCCTGCGCCTGGAAGCCAGGGCTGCTGCTCACAAATATATCCGGTGGCACGAGCGCAACCACCTGCGCGGTGGGGTATTCCGCCGTGAAGGGAAGCGTGAAGGTCGTGCCTGAGTAGGGCGCGTCGAACGAGAAAGCAAACTGCGTCGAGCCGGGCGGCACGGTAGCCGAGGTAGCGAAGCCGCCATTTATCTGAATGACCTGTGAGTTGAAGAAACCGATGCCAGTCGTCACATTGGTTGCGTTGGCGGGCAAGGCGAAGCGCAACAGCGGCGGCATGCCACTGGCGCCAGGAGTGAAGCTGCCGACAAACGCCGTCTTCCCGCTGTTCTGGAATGTCACGAACTCGCCAATGCTGACCAGGCCATGCAGTTGATGCTGTTGATCCACATCGCGCACGAGCAGCGTGACGACGCTCACGCTCAACTTCGAGGCGTCTTGTGTCGCGTTATAGACAGTCAGCGTGATGCTCTGTGTCTTCCCGGCGCTCAACTGAATGGGATCGCTGGCGTAGAGACCGTTTTGGAAATGTGTATAGACGGCATACTTCTGGTCGGCGCTGACGGTTGGCGTCACATCAGAAAACGTGAAACGCCCCTGCGCGTCGGTCTTGACGGTTCGCAGGTCTTTCGCCGCCGTGCCCTGGCTAAACTGCAAGATGACCGGCTGATTGGCGACGGGCGTATTGTTCAGCGTGCCGTTCACCACCTGTCCGGTGATAGTTCCTGGCTTACCTGCAATAGCCACATTCTGCGTCTGAGCAATCAAGCCAGCCGCATGCGCTGGTGGCGACTGAACAGCCACAAGAGCTATCACACCGAACACCAGCAACAGGGCAAACAAAGCGCCAATGACACGGCTCGTGCGGCACATTGCAACATATGGCGCAGACGAGTCCGCGCAGACGGACTTCGTGGCGCAGCCCCTAGGCGCGGTTTCAACCGCCCGCCCGACCGTCTGTCTGCTCGCCCTCCAAAGGAGGAAGCTACACATCGCTACACTCCCCCCTTGCGGCGTCGTGGCCGGTTGATATGCCCATTTCGCGCTATGGATACGCTGGCCGGTGTATGCCCATTGGAGCCATTCTTCGCCGAAGCCGTAGCGACTGGCGCATCAAACTCTTCGGCAGCTTCGCTCTCGGCGCCAACCGTAACCGGCTGCGTAATCTGCCGTTTGGGCTTGCCATTCCTCTTCACCGAGGTGTCTTGTTTGCGCAGATTATCGAGCTGGTGGTCGATCAAATCGTCGAGCGCACGCTCACGCTGGTAGCGCGTCTTCAGGGCAACCAGCGCCCGCCGTTCGTAGCGCGCCCGCAGGTCTGCGTAATCGGCGTCGGCAAGGTTGCCCAGGCGATGATCGAAGTCTACTTCGAGCAGGGCTTGCTTGGCCAGCCGCTCACGTTCGGCCACCTCCGCAAGCGAGGTCGGTTCGGCGGCCTGAGCATCCTCCGACGCGCGATCAAGCCCGAAGAGCGGCTGCAACACCAGCACGGCGCAGGTCAGGCCAAGCAGTACGGCGATCAAGAGCGGCCCCATGCTCAAGCTCCTTTCCCTGCTGTGGCGGCTTTCATGTTTGCCTTGCCAGCTTTGTTCACCTGCCGCTCATGCGCTTCATCATCAGCAAAGGCGTCAATCGGCGCCCCTTCGTCGTTGGCAAGCTCACTACGCAGCAATTCGCGCAGGCGACGCTGATCCGCTGCGCTGAGGTCAGCCAGCGCCTCGGCGTCTTCATCCTGCTCGTCAGAGAGCACTCCTCCACCAGCCACGCCACTCGCCACAGCCGGACGTTGCGCCTGCCATTCGCGACCCAGCGTACACACCAGAAACACGCCAAGCAGCAACATCGCGACGGGGGGCGTCCACATCCAGATAGAGGTCGCTAGCGGCGGCGTCATCAGGATGCTATCACCGTAGCGTTGCGTGAAGTAGTTGATCACCTGCTGCTCAGACTCACCGGACGCCAGCTTCTGCCGGATGATCGCGCGCATCTGTCGCGCCAGATCAGACGGGGAAGCGGCGACCGATTCGCCGTGACAGATGGGGCATTGCAACTGGCTGGCTACATCGTTCACCTTCTGATCAAGTGTCTTGGGCTGGCTGGCCTGCGCGAGCGTGATCGTCCACACCAGCGCAACACCTATCAGCAGCGCAAGCGCCACCAGCGTTGTCGGGCGACGTAGCGCGCGCCCCCAGGAGAACACCGCAGCCGTTTGGGTCGTTTCTGCTCTCTGTGTCGTCATCGCGCCGCCTCCATGCGCACCCCAACCAGCGCTTTCTCCGGCTGCGCGCGGGACGTCGTACGCTCGTCTAGCGGCGTGAGGCGGCGGCGTTCAGGCCACCAGCAGAAGATACCGCCAAGCAGCATCAACAGGCCGCCCGTCCAGATCAGCGAGACCATCGGGTTGACGAAGATGCGGATTGAGACGGTACTCGTGCCATCGAAGCCCGCCAGGAAGACATAGAGATCGGTCAGGCCGTGGGTCGTGATGGAGATCTGGCTGGCCGGTTCGCTCTCGAAGCCGGGATAGATGCGCTGGCCGGGATAGACATCCTCGATCACATGGCCGTTCTGGCTGACGGTGAAATGCGTGGTGATCGTCTCGATGCCGTTGCTTGTCGTATCGGTGATACCCTTATAGGTCAGCGTGTAGCCTGAGACCGAGAGGCTCTGGCCGACGCCAAGCGTTCCCTCGTTCTGCGTCTGGAAGAACTGTGAGCCGATCACGCCGACCGCAAGGATCACCAGTCCCAGGTGAACGAGGTAGCCGCCGTAGCGTTGGCGATGGCGATTGACCAGCATCGCGAACGCCGTGAGATACGACTCACCGTGGCCGTGGCGCACACGCACCCCACGCCAGACCTCATAGGCAATCGTCGCGGCGGTGAAGGCGCAGATGGCGAAGCCCAGGTTCGGCCAGAAGCTTCCCAACGGCAGCACGCCAATCACCCCAAACAACGGCAACGCGATAGCGCAGATCGCGGCGACGAGCGCGGGCCAGCGGAAGTTGCGCCAGATGCCCGCCCACGAGGCGCGCCGCCACGCCAGCAGCGGGCCGATCCCCATCATCAAGATCAGCGCCAAGAAGAGCGGCCCGTTGACCTGCTGATAAAACGCTGTCGTGACGGTCATTGTTTGGTTGCGCACGGCGGCGGTGATCACCGGGAAGATGGTTCCCCAGAAGGTGGCAAAGGCGACGCCCGCCAGCAAGAGGTTGTTGATCAGGAAACTGCCCTCGCGCGAGACGACCGTATCGAACTGTTGCTCCGGGCGCAGCTTCGGCAGACGCCAGACGAACAGGCCCATCGCCACGATCAGGATGACGATCAGGAAGCCCAGGAAATACGGCCCAATATCGGAGTAGGCAAACGAGTGAACCGAGGTGATCAGCCCACTGCGTACCTCAAACGTGCCAAAGATCGAGAGCGCGAAGGTCGCGATGATCAGCGCGAGGTTCCAGACCTTGAGCGTGCCACGCCGCTCCTGCACCATTGTGGAATGCAGGAAGGCCGAGGCCGTCAGCCAGGGCAACAGAGCAGCGTTCTCAACGGGATCCCAGCCCCAGTAGCCGCCCCAACCGAGCACGTGATACGCCCACCATGCGCCAAGGAGCAGCCCCGCCGTCTGGATGCTCCACGCCGCAAGCGTCCACCTGCGAATCGAGCGGAGCCAGGCGCTATCGAGCTTGCCGGTGATCATCGCAGCGACGGCGAAGGCAAAGGGAACGGACCAGCTCATATAGCCCATCAGCAGCATCGGCGGGTGTACCAGCATGCCGGGGTCTTGCAGGATAGGATTGAGGCCCGCGCCATCGGTCGGCGGAATAGTCAGCCGCGC
>JAJPIU010000254.1 GCA_021324535.1 Pseudomonadota bacterium | reverse complement strand
GGACGTACCTTGCCGCTGGCTCCATCGCTCGTGGAGACGCTGCTCGACTATGTGCAGGCGACGGGACGCGATTGGGCTGTGCGGGGGGATCGGCGTACGCCGCTCTTTTTGGCCCAGGCGCGTGAGATACGGCGGCTCAGCCCTGCGCAGATTCGTGGGATTGTGGATCGGGTGGAGCGCCAGTGGATTGCCGCACGCGACAATGAGACACATGATGGGCAGGGTGAAAACTCTACAAGCGATCAGCGCAACGCCCATAAACGGCGTAGAAGCGCAGGCGAAACACGGCGCATCTCGCCGCATGCGCTACGCCACAGCGCGGCGCTGGCGCTGCTGGAAGGCGACGAGGCCAGCGGGCGTCCGCCTGCCTCGGTGGAGCATGTGCGGGGCTGGCTTGGCCACTTCGATATTCGCACGACCCAGGGCTACCTGGCGCATCTCGACGACCGTCGCCACCGTCGCCGCTTCGCCATCACTCCTGAAGGCTTGCCTGAGGGAGAGACATCGCTGCAAAAGGATGATTAGCCGGATGGACTCCCTTTGCGCCTACCGAAACGTCCAGGCTGGCTATCCCCCAATGGCCAGTGTATCTCACATCTCGGCGCCATATGCTATGAGCACGGTAGTTCCCCTGGGAGCTGGCGGCTTGCCAGCGCCCCAAGAGCATCTGTAGCCTATAACGAAAGAAGAGATACACATGGCAGAGACGAATGAGCAACAGACGCCAAATACTGGATCACCTGGCGCAACCGAGACGGCAAGCGGGGCAAGCACAGCCAGCGCGGTCAGCGCCTTCTCCGATCAACTGGCGAACGCGGTGGAGCAGGCGTCGCGCTCGATTGTGACAGTGGCGGCTCGTCCCCGCCAATCGGCAAGTGGCGTGCTGTGGCGCGCTGAAAACGGCCAGGTGGTGATTCTGACCGCTGATCATGTGGTCGAGCGTGAGGATGATATTAATGTGACATTGCCAGATGGGCGCGCCGCCAAGGCGCAACTGGTGGGACGCGACCCCAGCACAGATCTGGCAGTTCTCAAGCTGAAAGATGTAGAGGTGGGCGCGGCCAACCCGGCCATTACGCTCAATGAGAACCTGCGCGTGGGCAATCTCGCTTTGGCGATTGGCCGCCCGGCCGAGGGTGGTCCGCGTGTCTCGTTTGGCGTGGTCAGCTCCATCGAGGGCAAGCAGCGTTCCTGGCAGGGTGGCGAGATCGAAGGGATCATCTTCGCCGACGTGACACTCTTCCCCGGCTTCTCAGGTGGCCCGCTGGTTGACCTGGATGGCAAACTTGTCGGGCTGAACAGCTCGCGGCTGACCCGCCAGAGCGCCGCGCTGCCCATCGCGACGCTGCGTCGGGTGGTGAACACACTGCTGACACATGGCCGCGTGCGCCGTGGCTACCTGGGCGTCGGCGCGCAACAGGTTCCGCTGCCCGCCGCGCTGGCCCAAAAGGCCAACACGCAGCAAGAGTCTGCGCTGCTGGTGGTGACGGTTGAGGGTGGAAGCCCTGCCGAGCAGGCCGGTTTGCTGCTTGGCGATCTCATCTACGCGCTTGGCGACCGGACGGTGACTTCGGTTGAGGAGTTGCGCGGCGCGCTGAGCAGCGACCAGCTTGGGCAGAACCTCACCATCAAGATACTGCGCGGCGGCGAACCACGCGACCTCAGCGCAACCATCGCCGAGCGAGCGTAACAGCAGGCGAGGGCGACGCGGCAGGCGGACAGACGTGGCAGGTGAACCCGCGCCTAAGGGCGTCACTTCGTTGCGCCGCAAAGTCCGCCTTTGCGGACTCGGATCAAGTATATTCTTTTCATTAATTGGAGAACATCCATGGCGATAGATAGCATAACTTTGAGCGCGCTCTCCGATGGGGTGGCGCGGCTTGCCGGGCAACTGCGCACAAGCGTTGTGCAGGTGCGGGTGGATCGCCGGGGGATCGGCTCAGGCGTCATCTGGCGGGTGGAAACACCCGACGCCGAGGGAGCAGCCGACGCGACGATCATCACCAATGCCCATGTGGTCGGCGCGGGACGTAGCGAGAATTTCGCGCTCAAGCTGGCGGATGGCCGTGAGGTCACCGGAAAGGTGATCGCTGTTGATCCCGAACATGACCTGGCCGCGCTCAATGTCCATGCCAGCGGCTTGCAGGCGGCGCCGATTGGCGACTCTTCGGCGTTGCGCCTGGGCGAGTTTGTGATCGCTGTGGGCAATCCGTTTGGGCGCGAGGGCGCCGTGACTACTGGCGTGGTAGCGGCGCATGCGCCTGCCGACCCGGACATCCAGCTCGAGCCGACCATCCCTGGCCAGCAATCGGCCCCATCTACCCCAGGCGCGACAGAGACGCCTGAAGCGTCACACGCCGAAGCGCACCCTGAGAATGGGCCACGCCGTGGGTATGGGCGCGGCGGACGCAACCAGTTCTCGCGCATTGACCTCGTGCAAGCCGATGTGCGGCTCTATCCCGGCAATTCGGGTGGGCCGCTGGCCGACGCGCATGGGCGGGTGATCGGTGTGAATGCGATGATCGGCGGGGGGCTAGCCTTCGCGATCCCCAGCCGCACGGTGCAACATTTCCTTGAAGACGTTCAGAGCAGCGACGAACGGCTCTACCTTGGCGTGCAGGCGCTCACCGTGCCACTCACCGAGGGGCAACGCCAGCGGTTCGCGCTCAACCAGGACACCGTGACAATGGTGATGGGGGTGGAGGCTGGCAGTCCGGCAGAGGCGGCGGGTATCATCCCCGGCGATCTGCTGTTGGCGGTGGATGGCCTCCGTGTCCAGACCGTAGAGCAACTCGTGCGAACGCTCAACCGCTCACGAACCACTGGAGGGCAGGCTGCCGCGCCGGCGAGGACACTCAGCGTGTTGCGCGGCGGCGAGCGGCTGGATGTGGCGTTGACGCCAGTGGCGCGCCCGGAGGCAGAGGCGGCATAGACAAGGAGGGCGCGCAGACGATGCGAATTTTTATCGTTTCACCCTACCCGACGGTGCGCGCCGGGCTGGCTGCGTTGGCGCGCGCGCAGCCCGGTTGGGTGGTCGTTGGCGAGAGCGCGCCCGAAGCCCTGCGCCTTACAGATGCAGATGCCTCGCTCTATGCGCCTGGGAGCGATGGCGCAGACAGCACAACTAGAAATAGCGTGGATGTTTTGCTGGCCGACCTCGAACACTCTCCTGACGCCGAGATACTGGATCGCTGGCTGGCGGCTGTGCGACCACGCGCTGGACTTGTGTTGCTTGGCGCAAGCGATCTGGTTGGCCCGCGTGGTCAGCTCAGCGCCGAATCTCTTCGGCGGTTGGGGGAATACGCGCGCGAGGTGGAAGCGCATGGCTTGGCGCTTGGCCTGGTCTTGCGCGACGCCGACGCCAGCGAGATTATTACGACGGTTGCAGCGGTGGGAGGAGGCGTGATGGCGCTGGATCGCCGCCTCGGTGGCAGCCTCTTCGCGGGAGATCGCGCACAGACCATACCGACGCCCGCCAGCAGCCTTGCCGACGAGGAAACGCTGACCGCTCGCGAACGCGAGGTGTTGCAATTGCTTGCGCAGGGCTTCCCCAACAAAATCATCGCTCAGCGGCTGAAGATAAGTGAACACACGGCAAAGTTTCACGTCTCGTCCATCATGACGAAGCTGGGAGCCGCGAGCCGTACCGAAGCCGTCACCCTCGCCGCCCGCCGTGGGCTGCTGATCTTGTAACCTAACCCCCACCGTCCCATCATTAGCCCCCTTCCCCACGCGGGAAGGGGGAAACAAACGCCTCAGAGTGGTTCGCCACAGTTCATGCAGAACTGCACGCCCGCGCGGTTGCGGGCGCCACAATTGCGGCATTGCTTGCCCGGCACCCCCTGCATCAGGCTCCCTCCACACGTGGTGCAGAAGCGGTTGATGGCTTTGTTCGGCGCCTGACAGTGGGGACAAATAATCGAACCGGAGGTGAGGCCGCCCGTCTGGCGTAGCTGCCCTGAAACGGGGGCGGGCACGCCGGGCTGCAACGGCTGCCCACAGGTGGAACAGTACCGCTGATGGGGATTATTGGCCGCCCGGCAGCGTGGACAGGTAATACCGGCGTGCTGCGCATGGATGGGCGCGGTTGCCGGGGCCTGGCGGCGATGTGGCGATGGCGCGGGGATAGGCGCCTGGGCAGCCGCCGCCTGATCGAGCGCGACGGAAAGCTCAGTGGCCTCCTGGAAGCGTTGCGCCGGGTCTTTTTCGAGCGCCTTCATCACCACGGCCTGCACGGCGGGTGAGATACGTGGATTGAGCTTCGAGGGGAACGGCGGCGCCTCATAGATGTGCGAATGGGCCAGCGCCGTGTAGTTGTCGGCCTCGAATGGCGTATGCCCGGTCAGCAGTTCATAGAGCATCACGCCAAGGGCATAGATGTCGGCGCGGTGGTCAACCTGGCCGCCGCGGCATTGCTCTGGCGACATATACTCCGGCGTGCCCACGCCCGCGCCGCTACGGGTCAGCACGGCTGAGGTCGCCATTACTTTTGCGATGCCAAAGTCGCTCAGCACCATGCGCTTGTTGGTGTCCATCAGCACATTGACCGGCTTGACATCTCGGTGAATGATGCCCTGACTGTGCGCGTAGGTGAGCGCGCTCGCTACCTCGCGCACGATGCGTGTTACTTCGCGCAGGGTCAGCGGCTGCTCCATATAGTCACGCAGTGTGCCACCGCTGACGTATTCCATGACGATATAGAGGTGGCCGCTATCGGCGCCCGCGTCGTGAACGATCACGATATGCGGATGCGAGAGGCGCGCCAGCGCACGCGCTTCGAGCTTGAAGCGTTCGACGAAGGCGGGGTCAGCGGCGTAGTAGGGCGGCAGAATCTTGACGGCGACAATGCGATCAAGATTCTCCTGTCGGGCACGATAGACCCGCGCCATTCCCCCCTGCCCCAGCAGCGATTCGATGGTACAATTGCCGATTACCTGACCGATAACGCCATCCGGCGTCTGCCCTGCCGGGCCACCGGTCTCTCGTTCAGTCATGCCAGAAGCCGCCCCTTCTGTGTCTCACGCTATTTACCGCCGCTGGAAGGCCAGCATGGTCTGGCCGATCTGTATCTCGTCGCCTTCTTCCAGCACGACTTCGGTGATGCGCTCTCCATTGACAAAGACACCGTTGGCGCTGTTATTGTCACGCAGGACATAGCGACCGGAGGGTTCGCGTGTGATGATGGCGTGTGTGCGCGAGACGGCCAGGTCTTCGAGGAAGATGTCGCTCTCGCGACTGCGCCCGATGGTGGTGCGCTCGTTGCGCAGCTCGTCCACATGGCCTGGCTCTTTGCCCTGGCGAGTGATCAACGCCGCAACGTGCGCCTGTGGGTTGGGCGGACGCACCACGCGCGTTTTCTCCGGCTCGCCAAAACCAATGCCGCCGTTCATCCCTGCGGGGGCGTTCGCCGCTCCGGCGCGTGCTCCCGCTGGCCCCATTGGCGCGCCCCGCCCCGGCTGGCTCATCGGCCCTGCTGGCGGCGCGCCCCAATCTTGCTGCCCTGGCGCAGGCGAAGCGCCCCACTGATCCATCTGTCCGGCAGCGGCATCCCAATCGCGGCGGCCACGCCCTGGCGGAGGACTCACTGGCGCGGGCGCATTCCAATCCTGCTGTTGCGCAGGCCAATCTTGTTGGGCAGGATCCGCATCCCAGGGGGAACCTTGTTGCGCGCCCCACTGCGACGGACGGCCCTGGCCGGATTGTGGCCCTTGCGGCATACCCCAATCGCCTTGTGGCCCTTGTGCGCCCGCACGCATCTGCCCACCATTTGGAACGCCTGACGGGCTGCTGAAGGGATTATTCCCACTGGGGCGGCTTACCGGCGCTTGCTGGCGACCCCATCCATCGGCAGCGCCCCAGTTATCGTCAGGCGCTCCCCATGGCGGCGCGCCAGCAGGCGCCTGGCCCAGTCCCTGGCTGCCTTGTGCGCCCCACTGCGGAGCGCCGCGCTGCTGGCCTTGGGCGACGGGTTGCGCCGCCTGCTCGTTCCAGCGCCCCTGCGCCGGCGAAGCGTTCGCGCCCCAGGCGTCTTGGTCGCCATAGCCGCTGCGTTGCCCGCTACGGGCGTCGGCGCGCTGTGGGGCGCGGCCATATGCGCCCTCGTCGTAGCCGTTATCGTAACCTGGGGCGCCAACGTTGGCGTTATAGCCACCGTAGCCCTCGTTCCGGTCATCTGCGCCATAGGCGTCGTAGGCGCTGGCGCGGTTCCCTGGATAGCCTGCGCGAGATGGTTGGGCCTGGCTGGGTGGCTGGCTTGCCGCGTCGGAGCCAATGCCGCTGGCGGTGCGTTTGGCCGCGCCGTTGCTGCGAATGACCATGACGAAGACCAGCAAGATCGCCAACACGACGACGACCGCCGCCGCCGCCACCTCGATTTTGCCGGAGAGCGCGGCGAATACCATTTGCGACGCAAGCGCGCCTATTGGAGGTGTCATCTGACTTTATCCTTCCGCCTGAGTTTGTACAGTATTCCGCTTTAACTGTATCACAACGTCCCACGCGCGCGCCGCACATTGGGCCGATTGCGTGAGGCCGATAGTACGTCACTTGTTAGCGCTGGCGAGTCTCGAAGCGCAGGTCAATATTGCCCAGGCGCAACATATCGCCGTCATGTATTTCAACGTCTTGATGAGGCGTTATTGGTGTCCCATTGACACGAGTCCTGTTAAAGGCGTTCAAGTCTTCGACGATATAGCGCCCGTCCTGTCGCGAGAAGCGCGCATGGCGGCGCGAGACCGTCTGCGCGGGATCGAGTGGCAGGAGATCAACATCGGGTTTATAGCCCCGCTGTGGGTCACTGCGCCCCACCACCATATCGGGCGCGCTCAAAATGAATACCTGGCCGGTAGAAGCTACCAGCGCAGCCGCCGCCAGTGGGGCGCTTACCACTTTGGGGGCGCCCGTCAGCGCGCGGGGGCGTTCGTCCGAGCGCCCGGCAACGGCGCCCGGCTGGGGCAGGGCGTCAACCGCCTCGACAAACGCTTGTGGCGTCTGGAAGCGATCATCTGCTCGCTTGGCCAACGCCCGCCTGAAAAACTCATCGTAGGCCGACCCAAGCTCCGGGCGCAGCGCCGACGCCGAAGGAATTGGCGCATTGAGGTGTTGCATCACCACATCCCACGCATGTTCACCGTCGTAGGGTACCCTGGCCGTCAGCAACTCGAAGAAGACGCAGGCCAGCGAATAGAGATCGGCGCGCGTATCGGCGCGGCGGCTGTTCTCTACCTGCTCCGGCGCCACATAGAAGGGAGTGCCGACGAAGAAGCCGGTGATGGTGATGTCGCGCGATTCATGGCTGCGCGCCAGCCCAAAGTCAGTGAGTTTGACAACACCATCCACACTGAGCAACAGATTTTGCGGCTTGATGTCGCGATGGGTAACGCCCTGCGCGGAGGCGGTGGCCACACCTGCGGCGGATTGCTCGATGACATCCACAGCGCGACGGATCGCGAACTGGCCGCCAGTAAGAATCGCATGCTTCAGCGTATGGCCGTCCACATAGTCCATTACGATGAACAGGCAGCCGCGATCTTCGCCAAAGTCCACGGGGCCAACCACATGAGGGCCGGAGATACGGGTAAGAAGCTCAAACTCGCGCTGAAATCGCTCGGCAAGCTCAGAATCGGCGGCGGCCTCGCGACTGAGCGCCTTGACGGCGTAGAGCCGGTTTGTCTCGATGTCGCGGCCAATATACACAGTGGCCATACTGCCACGTCCGCGCTCGTCAATGAGCTTATAGCGATTCTTGAGCACTCGTCCGATCATCTGTTCGCCCCTCACACCAAAATCTACACCGCCGCTCCAACGCCCCCGCGCCAGGCGATGGGCGTTTGTGGGACGCATACGGCGCCATTCTATCACGCTGGCGCCTCCCGTGCAATGGGTTTCTGCCAACGCTACCACCGGCATGGAACCACGCCTGACCATTCGCCGCTTTGACGGAGTGTTTTGCTGAATGATAGACTACACCATAGTATGGCTTGAGTGTGGGGTGGTTGCTCTCCCCAACTCTTGCGTTGTTCCATGCGCTCAATTTGATGATAGCCTATCGCGCGATGTGGCGCGAACAAAAAAGTGGTAATTCGTCACATATTGCCCGGCGGCGCGCCAGTTGGCGCCACCGGATGACACAGCCGCACGTACTAACGCCTGATTGGCATGTTAGCGCATGCTGTAGCAATCTGAAGAGGCACGCATAGACAAGCGAATTCAAGAACCTGAGGGGCAGCGCGATGGTTCACTTTCTCGATCATCCCCAGCGGAATACGCCATCCCAGCCGGGCGCGGTCTCGCAACCTGGGGCGTCTTCATCCCAGCCGGGGAGCGCCTCTCGTATGGCGTCTATGGGGGCGGGGTCAGCCCCTGGCGTTGGCACGATCAACTCCGCCACTGGCGGCCCACAAGCCGCGAACGACGCAGCGGAACTGCAAGCGACGCTCGAACGGCTGGCGAACACCGTCGCCGCGCTGATGTCTGTCTCCATCGTCTCGCTCTCGCTGCTCGATCAGACGACAGGGCGCCTTACTCCCTGGGTGACACTGGACGACGGCGGCTTGTCGGCCAGACCGACACGCCCCAGCCCATCCGCCGATGTCGAGATGTGGGTCGCTTCGCATCTATTGCCCGTCTCTCTGCGCAATCTTTCTGATCCAGATGCGCTACGCCAGTTCCCTTCGCTTGCGGCTCTGCCCGCGTCGGCAGGTTCGCTGCTCTGCCTTCCGCTGATTGACGCGCGGCATATTTTGGGCGCGTTGACGGTGATCAGCCCGCAGCCCGACGCCTTTGACGATGGGCGGACGCAGCTCTTGCAAGTCTTCTCGGAGATGGCGGCGCTGGCGGTGAGCAAGACAATTCAATCGGAGGCGCACGCCAGCCAGGCGCGCGAACTCAGCGCCCTGCTCGACGCCTCGCGCGCGCTCACCAGCTCGCTTGACGCCAGCCAAGTCTTTACGCATATCGTCGGCAGCATCCGCAAAGTGATCGCCTGCGACGACGCGGTGATCTACGTGTATGATGAGCGCGCCAACGCTTTGCGCGCAGTAGCGGGGATGGGCCCGCGTGGCGACCGCCTGGGCGGCAAGCGGGTTCCCCTGAATGATCCCCACTCCATCGCCGCATGGGTGGCGAGCAATCGCCGCGCGCGCCTCTCGTCGCCAGGCTACGGCGAGGTTGGCCCAGTCACCGAGTTGTTCCTTTCCGGCGAGAATCTCTCGCTGCTCTGCGTGCCGCTCATCTCAAAGAATAGCCTGCGTGGGGTGATCATGCTGGCGCGCATGCAGGCGTTTCGCCCCGGCGAACTTGGCGTGGCGCTCAACCTGAGCAACATCATCGCCGCCACGCTGGAAAACGTCGAACTCTATCAGCATGAGCAGGCCGAGCGCGAACAACAGGCGGCGATCTTCGCGTCGGCGTCGGATTGTTTTGCGTTGGTGGATGGCGCGCTCACGTTGATTGAGGTCAATGGCGCCTTTGCCCGGCTCATCGGGCAGCCACGTGAGCAACTGATCGGTCAGTCGTGCAATGAGGTGTTGCGCCAGCGGGTGAGCGGAGACTGCCCGCTGTGTGATGGTGAACGCTACATCGAGCGGGCGCTGCGCGAGGGGATGGCGTTTGATCATATCGAGTGCCAGTTTGAGCAGCCGCATCAGTTCGTGCGGCGTACAGGGGCGCCTCGCCAGCGCAAGCGATCCATTGACTTCAGTGTGGCGCCAGTGATGGGGCCGGAAGGGCCACGCGCGCTGCTGGCCGGTCATGACATCACTGCCATCCGCGAGGTGGACGAGATGAAGTCAAATTTCCTCTCGATGGTTTCGCATGAGCTGCGTGGGCCGCTGCAAACTCTCAACGGCTATCTTGATCTTTTGATTGACGATACCGGCCAGGAAACCCCTGAGCAACGCCAGGACTTTCTGCGGCGCGCCCGCGCCGGAAGCGAGCGCCTGACCGCGCTGGTAGACGACCTCCTGTTGATCTCGCGGCGCGACGCGGGGCAGTTTGCGCTGATGCGCGAGCCGGTTGATCTGGCGCCAACCATCCGTGAGACGATGGAGGAGCTTGAATTGACGGCGCAGGACGCGGAGGTGCGCCTGGTGGTTGATGTGCCGCCCTCGCTGCCGCTCGTGCTGGCTGACGCCCCGCGCATTGGGCAGGTGGCGCGCAATCTGGTCGCCAACGCGATCAAGTTTACGCCCGAAGGAGGTGAGGTGCGTATCTCGGCCCAGGCGACCCCCACACAGGTCATTCTCCAGGTACGCGACACAGGCATTGGCATCCCCCAGGAACACCTGCCGCGCATCTTCGACCGTTTTTACCAGGTGGGGGAGGCGACCTCGCGCGGCAAGCCACACGGCCAGGGGCTTGGGCTGGCGATTGTGCGTATCATCGTCGAGGGACACGATGGCGCGCTCCATGTGGAAAGCACACCGCGCCAGGGCAGCGCCTTCACCGTGGCGCTCAACCGGCTGACCGGCGAGGAGTAAACCTGTAAGGCGTTCCTCCCTCGGCCTGGATACTTCTGCTCACCTGCTATGAGGTGAACACTGATCTACGCCAGACAGCTTACGATGCTACACTGGGCGGTGTTTGGCGACTGGCTATCATCTGCTGAACGATAGTGAGGACGCGCGTTACCTCATTGGAAGGATTCTGGAACCAGTCACTTGACCAGATGCGGTGGATATGCCAGCCCAACCCCTCGAGGCATTGCTGGCGCAAGCGGTCGCGGTCACGAGCCGTCTTCGCAGAGTGGTAGCTGGCGCCATCGCACTCGATACCCAGCAGATACCTGTCGGGCGACTGAGGATCACGCACGGCAAGGTCAATGCGATAGCCTGAGCAGCCGACCTGAGCATCTAATTGCAGACCTCTGGCGCTCAACGCGGTATAAACAGCCTGCTCAAATGGCGACTCAAAGATGGGCTGTGCGTTAGCGCCAGCGCCCACAGCTAGCGCGTTCTCGCCGAGCGCCGCTATGCCCCGCTCGGCATAGTCCAGGTAGCGCCGCAACGTGCGCACACCTGGATTCGACGACGCCTTCATGTCACCTGCGCGGATCGAGCTAACGACGATCATCTTGTCTTTCGCGCGCGTCACTGCGACGTTCAGGCGGCGCTCGCCGCCAGGTTTGTTGACTGGCCCAAAGTTCGTGTAGACACGCCCCTCTTTGTTACGCCCATAGCCTACACTCAGGATGATCACCTCGCGCTCGTCGCCCTGCACGTTCTCCAGGTTTTTGATGAAGAAGCCATCGCTGGCAAGGTTATCTTCGTTGAGGTACTCGGCGTAGGCGGCCAGCTCCGGCTGACTGCGCATACGGGTTTCCAGTGCGTCGCGGATGGCGTTTTCTTGTGCGGAACTGAGCGCCACTACCCCTAGCGACCTATCTGGCGTGCGTTGCGCCGTCTGAATGATCAAATCCACCACACGCTCTGCCTCGACCTTGTTGCGGCGTGAGCCGCTCCGATCATAGACACCTTTGGGCACATGGACGAACTGGACGCCGTCGGATCGGTTCGGTGTAGGGAACGTAATCAACCCATCGTCGTAGAACTCGTGATTCGAGAATGCAATCAGTGACTCATGACGACTGCGATAGTGCCACCTGAGTGAACGCGACCGCAGCCCTGCGCCAACATACTCCTTGAGGATGCTTTCGCTACGGACAGTGTCGTTGTTCTGGTTGGCTGTATCACTGTCGTCGTCATCCTCGTCCGTTTCTTCGTCGGCCAGGGTATGGCTGAAGAAGCGCGTCGGCGGCAACTGTTTATCGTCGCCCACGACAATTACCTGTTTGCCACGCAGAATGGCGCAGATGGCGTCCTCGGGGCTGATCTGCGAGGCCTCGTCGAAGATCACCAGATCGAAGAGTTGCTTGCCACTCTCGATGAACTGGCTGACGCTCAGCGGACTCATCATCCAGCACGGCTTGATTGCGATCAACGCGGGCGCTGTCTTTCGTACAATCGCACGGATTGATCGGTGGCGTTTTTTTGCCGCCTCGCGCTGAAGCTCGGCGAAGGCTGCGCGGAGGGTCACGATCTCTGTTTGTGCGCCAAGCGAGTTTGCCAATGGGGTAGCGCTGCGCTGTGCCTTGCCGTATGTCTGATAGCGCTTAGCCGCAAGACGCGCGCGAAGTTGGCCGCGCGCCAGGTAGCAATGGTTCCTATCCAGCCGCCGAAACGACGCGATGACACGCTCATGCTCTTCGCGCGAGAAACGGCGAAGGATTGGCGCATCTGCGTAGCACTGATCGATCAGGAGCGTATACAGGCGTTTCTCAAACTGGGCGACAATGGCGCGAGGAAACTCTCGCTGCTGCCGCGCGCGATTGAGCAGATCACCCAGGCCGAGCATATCACACTCGCCCATGACCTGGCGGCAATTGAGCCAGCGGCTGAACGACGGAAGCTGAGCGAGCTTTTCTGCCACACATTGGGCAATTGCAGCAACCGGCGCATTCTCGCGGGTTGTTCCTGTGGGCAAAAGCGCCTGAGGTGGGAGAATGCGCTCGGCCCAGTGCGCCTCAGTTTCGTAGAGGGCAAGTTGGCGTTGTGCATGCGATACCGCCTCTCTAAGCGCCGCCCGCTGGCTGGGGTCGCCCTCATTAGAGACAAGTTTTGTCAATGGCTGTGGCGCACGCCCTGTAGTGGGATACTGCTTCAGGAAGCCGATCACCCACTCCAAGGTGTGTAGCTGCGCCTGCCAATCGGTCGAGGCGCCCTGGTATGCTGCGCCAAGTTCCGCGCGTAGCTCCTGTTCATGCTCGGCCAGCCACACCTCATAGGCTTGTACCTCTTGCGCGCTGGTGAGATCGTCACAGAGTTCTGCCCAGCTAACCGGTTGCGATGTTTCGGGCGTAAGCCGAAGCGCCAGCAGCGCATCCACAGCTGCGTAGAACGCGTGAAGCGCCAACTGAAGGTGGGCAAAACCATCAACGAGGGTAGCCGGATCGAGCCATTCGACAAGGGTGACCTGCTGGGAGGAGCGCATGGAAGGCGCGTTGCCAAGCAGGGCATCATAGCGCATGAGTCGGCTGAGCGTGATATGCTCTTGCTGCCACTTGTTCCAAAGCGTGATCGCTTGGTCATAGAGTGCACGCAGAGCATCACGCATGACAGCGGGGCCGGAAGCGAGCGCTGCCAGGGCCGGTGTGGGTAGCGAGGTTTGCGTAGGTGTAGTCGCCGCGCGGTAGCTAAGGCAGATTCTCCACGCGTCGTTGAAACTGTCCATCCACTGAATCATTGCCCGCACGCAGTTCCAATCTGTCGTGGTTGCTGTGAATGCTCGCCCCAAAGCCCAGGAGTGCTCGTTGCGTTGGCCGGCCAATTGCTCCTCTTCAGCCAGCAATTGCGCGCCCTGATAGAGATCCGCCTCACGTTGTGAGAAGCTCCGCTGTATGCCAGGCGCCAGCATCGTCTTCAGCCGCCCCATGTCTTGCCAGTAGTTCGGGTTGAACCAGCGTATGATGGATTGGTAGTTTGTCTTGAATCGGTGCGCCATCGGCGTCAATAGATCGGCAGAGAAATAGACAGGTGAATAGTAAGCTTGTAGCATTGCTCGCCGTTGAGCGCAGGCGTTGTAGCGTGTGTCAGCGTCTTGTGCGAGGAAACGCGCCCGCTCATACACCCTCGGCTCGAACCAGGCTGACGGTGGCTGAGGGGCATCCAGCACAAGCCGGGTTAGTGTGAGCATCGCTCCGATCTCCGCTATGCTGGTAGGAATCGGCATCTCATAGAGTTGGGCAATGGAGCCACCCAGTTCACGCAACTCTACCAGGACGGAGCTTGCTGCGGCAAGATGTGTGAGCAGCGTATCGCGGTAAGCCAATGCGACGTCAGGTGGGGGAACCCGCGTCGTCTGGGCGGGCGCATTGAGACTAGCGAGTGTACGCGG
>JAJPIU010000241.1 GCA_021324535.1 Pseudomonadota bacterium | reverse complement strand
GAACGCCGCTTGAAGCGCGCCGATAAGGCGGTTGCGCGTTGCCAAAAGGGCAGCCACGGGCGCCGGAAAGCGCTTGCCAGACGAGCCAAAGTCTCCCAGAACGTGAAGCACCAACGACGGGATTTTCACCACAAGACGGCGCTCATGCTCGTGCGTCAGTACGATGTGATCTATCTCGAAGAGTTGCAGATCGCCAATATGGTACGGAATCACCACCTCGCCAAAAGCATCTCGGATGCGGGCTGGGGGCAATTTCGGAGCATCCTCGCAAGCAAAGCAGCATACGCTGGCAAGCGAGTGGAGGCGATCCCGCCAGCGTACACCAGCCAGGATTGTAGCGGCTGTGGGGAACGGGCGCCCAAGAGCTTATCCGTGCGTACCCACGTTTGCCCGTCGTGTGGGCTGGTGATAGACCGCGATGAGAACGCCGCCATGAACATTTTACGGGCTGGGCAGGCCCGCCAGGCGCTAACGTGAGGGGTTGCCCTGTGCGTTGTCTGGGAAGCCCCTGCCTTTCAGGCGTGGGGGGCATGTCACCCCATTGCGAAGCCGGCAGTATGGCCGCCCGCCACCGGTAGCGCGATCCCGCTGACGAACGCCGCCTCATCCGAGGCAAGATAGAGCGCCGCGCTTGCCACTTCTTCGGGCTGACCCAGGCGGCCCAACGGCACAGTGGACGCCAGCCGCTCCTTGCCTTTCTCCGGGCCACCCTGCGCGTTCGCCACAAAAGCGTCTACCATCGGCGTCTGAATCCACACGGGGCAGAGCGCGTTGGAACGGATATTGTAGCGCGCGCCCTCCAGCGCCAGCGTCTTCACCAACTGGATCACCCCAGCCTTCGAGACGCCATACGCCCCAAGCCCCGGCGTACCCTCCAACCCGGCAACCGAGGCCAGCGCCAGGATCGTTCCACCCGCCGGTGTATTCTGAGTCATCGCGCGAAAGGCATGTTTGGCGCAGAGAAAAACACCGGTCAGGTTCACCCGTAACACACGATCCCAGTCGGCCAGCTCCTGCCGGGCAATGGGCGCAGGCGCGCCCGTCCCTGCGTTCGCCACCATCACATCGAGCCGTCCCCAGCGCGTTACGGCGTCGGCGACGAGCGCAGAGCAGTCGTCCTCGCTGGTCACATCCATCTTGCGGGTGGCTACCTTCGCCGAAGTCGAGGCGCCACTCTCGTCAAGCATTCTCACGGTTTCTTGCAGGCCCGCCTCGTTGAGGTCGCCCAGCGCCAGCGCCGCTCCCTCGGCAGCGAAGCGAATCGCCATCGCGCGCCCCAACCCCGACGCCGCCCCTGTGATCGTCACCACTTTGCCATCTAGCCGTCCCATTGTCTGGCTCCTCTCGCCCCTACTGCGCTACGTCTTCGCTACATCTGCTCGCTCATCGTTCGCAAGCGCCCATGCGCCACTGCATAGCGTGCTGTCGCATTCTATCGCATTTTGCCGATGGGCGCCAGAGAACGAGTAGCCAATGCCTAGTTGAGGAGGCTCGCGTCATAGACTCCTAACTGGGTAGAACACAGCGGGCCAACCTGGGAAAAGATCAACTGATTGGTGCTGGTCGAGGTCCACCATACCGTGTCATTGGCTCCCTCTGCAGAAAGGGCATAACTCCCAGGAGCCACCGACGGGAAAGTGAAGGTGCTGGTCGCCTGATCGAGCAGTGTGCTATAGTCATCCGAAAAATAGACCTCGCTCGCAGGCACGTTTTGCCCTGCGGGGGCATGCGCCGTCTTCGAGAGATACACGACAGGATCATAGGAACTTGGCGTGTAGTTGTCGAAACTGCCTGAGACCGAGACCGGCGCCGCCAGGGCTTGCGCCGCCGTCTGCGCCTGAGGAGTATTCTTGTAGTTGCTCACCAACGCCTGATAGGAGATCACAGCATCAGCGCAATCGCTTCCCGCAAGCTGCTGTTGGCCAAGATTCCAATACGCCTCTGCGGCCGCCTGGTACGCCAGGTGGGCGTAGTGTGAGCCGGGAGCAAGCGTCTGCGCATTGACAAACTGCGTGATCGCCTCGGTGTATTGGCCAGCCGCCGCTAATTGTACACCATACTGATACTCCGACTGTAGCTCAACCGGAATGATGGCGCTCTGACAGTTGGCGTCGCACAGGGATGACGCCTTGTAGGTGTTAAAGAAGGCAATCGCATTGCTATAATTCAGACTGTCCGGCTTGTTGGCAAGCCATTTACTGTACGCTTGAAACTCATCTCGATAGGCTCGGCCAACCGGCGCGCCGCTGTCAGGATAGGTCTCGAGCACCTGGTTGAACTGCGTCACGGCGCTGGCGTACTCGCCCTGACTAAGCAAGCTCTCACCCCATTCGTCATACGCGCGTGCAATATCGGTTGACCGGCTAGTGTTCTCCCCGGCAAGCGTATACTCGTGAATCGCCGCGCCCCAGTTGCCCGCGCGTTCGAGGCTTTGCGCCTGCGCCAGATGAAGCTGTGGAGAAAAGAGCAACCCACCGGTTCCAAGCGCGCCTACCAGCACAACCGCCGCAAGCCCTGCGGCAAAGAAGCTGGCGGAACGACGGCCCAATCCCGCGCGGACAATTGTCCCGATCAGCGCGAGAGCCGCCACGCCAAGCGCCACGCCTCCGGCGATCTGCGCGCCCGCCGCCCAATCTTTCCCCCCGGCTAATGTCATCAGTGCATAGACCACCACAACGAGCAGGAGCGAGCCGATAGCTAGCCCCAGCGTGACACGCAGCGGAAATGGCTTGCTGAGCGACTGTCGTAGGCGACCTGGCTCTGATCGCTTCTCTGGCGTCGAAGCGCCAGTTGTAGGCGACGCCTGCGGTGGATAGGGATACCCCGGATAAGCAGGGTAGCCTGGATAGAGCGGATAGCTCGAGTAGGGAGCTGGAGAACCTTGCTGAGGAATGGGAGGAATAGCCGATGCTGGAGAGCCTGGAGAGCCCGGTACGGAATATGTCGGAGGCGTTGGCGCAGGATACGGCCCCGAAGGATAGGCTCCTGTCTGTCCTAGCGCAGGCGGATACCCTGGATACATGGGGTAGCCTGGATATACAGGATACGCAGGATACATCCCTGATGCTCCGCCTGCCTGTGGATACAAAGAAACCCATGCTGGCGCTCCGGGAGCTGGAGAGACAGGTAATTGATCTACGCCCGATTGAGCGGCCTCGGCGCGAGGCGTTTCCTGCTGCACAGCCTGCGCCGAACCACCAGCGGAGCTTGCGCCGCTCTCACGAGCAGACGATAGCGCGGCGCCGCAGACAAAGCAGTGTGAAGCATTCGCGGGATTTTCGGTGGCGCAGTGCGCACAAATCATGTGAACCCCCTTCGGGAGGACAGCGTGTGTCCTTGTTCATAGCAGTTGGCAGAAAATGAGAGAAGAGATCGGGAGATCGCAATGGAGACTCCGCTTACAGCATTATTGGCGCTATTCTAACATTGCGCATTGTATCTGTCTACAGGAAGACACAAATTTCTGATCGCTCAAATACCGTGCAGGCAATACGCAGGCGCGCCCATGTGGCGAGCGGAGCCGATGGGAGCGCCTGAAAGACAAGCATGGCTGCATCCTTACTTCAATGCGTAGCAACCACCTACGGCACTGGAGTATTGTCTGAGCTATCTGAGCTATCTGAACTGTCTAACAGTGGCCAGGGACGATGGGCGCTGCGCGCTGGAAGCCCCTGGCCACTACGAAACGAACAACAGAGGTTAGAGCGAGAGTTCGCAGATGCGGTTGCCCCAGTTGGCAAACTGATCGCCAGGATTGGGGATATACTCCGAGGCCAGCCAGACCGTCCCATTGGAGGTGTTGATCTCACCGTTGGAGTAGTCACCCCAGCGGCCAACCCCACCAAACTCCGGAGTCATGGTGAAGCCATTGTCCGGGCCAGTACCGGCGCCGTAGATGTTGATGACACCGAAGTTGCTGGAGTGAGCGCCCTTGACGGAGTACGCCGCGCTCAGGAAGGTGTTGGGGCTGGCAATCGTGAAGGTAAGGGCCATGTTGCCGTCCTTGCCCTCATTGATGTGCGGGTAGATCAGGTACTCACCTGAGGCTGAGAGATAGCCCTGATGGGAAACCTTCGTTCCGCTAGCAATGACACCGCTGGAGAGCTTCGGTGTGACTTGGAACCAGGCGACGCCATCGCGCTCAGAGGTATCACCTGGGATCGTGATGGCGGTGTTCAGCGCGCCATCGAGATGCCCATTGATGTACTGGACTTCCTGCATCGCGTCGAAGTCTGGCGTCACAACACCCGTCGTGAAATCGCCCACGAAGCTATTGTAGCCCGGAGGCGTGGGAACGTTGACGGGGAAGCCATACGCCTCGCTGCCAATCACGATGGACGAGAGGGCGGGCATACCCACGCCTGTCGTCACCGAGGCGGTATTCGTCATCGCCCAGACGCCCAGGCGGTTGTCAAACGTGCTGTTAGGGTCGAGCGAGTTGAGGAAGTACTCCGCCGACGGATTGCCATAGCTAATGGCTGGCTGCACATGGTAGGCTGGCGCGCCCGCCATGCTCAGTTCGCCAAAGCGCACGTAGTTGGCCGCCACGCCCGCCTCGAGCTGCGACTTCGAGATCGCGAAAATCTCCGCGCCGTTGAAGCCAGGGCCAGAGATCGGGAACTCGTTAGACGAGATATAGATGTTGTTCTGGTCAATGCCAAACTGGTCAAAGTCTGGCAAGCACGGGCAGCCAGCGTCCTGCGCCTCGGTGGTATCAATGCGATACACCAACCAGGGATTGGTGATCGGATTCCCTGTGTTCACCGCAATGTCAAGATGCGACTCCGTCAAGCTAAACTCGAAGAGGGTGGCGAACCAGGTATGCGTCGAGGAGTCATAGAAGATACGCGGATCGCTCAAGAACGCGGTGGACGGCTCCGCGAAGAGCGCATAGAGCGCAAATGGGGGAACCACCGGGGTACCGCTGGTGGTATAGAAATCGCCAGTCACGTTGACAAAGTTGCCCACGTAGTGGCCATCAGTCGCCAGCCCCTCATCGGGTGGCTCCAGCGGTGTGGCGCTGGCGGCATTGTTCTGAATCTCGTTGACGCCATCAAAGCTGGTCAGAAGCTTCCCAGTGCCGGAGACCCTCACACCTGTGGCGCTTGGCGCATGGCTGACGCCAGTGCGTGTGGCCCCGGCATGCTTGGGCTGCAAGCGTAGAGGCGCAACGTGCGGAGTTACTTTGCTGCCACTGGTGTTGGAGCGCGCAGCAAGGGGCAGATGCTGAATATACACCACACTCACACGGGCGGAATGTCCACGGCTGGCGGAATACATGGCGGCGCTGCTGTGTGTGCGTGGGCTGGCAAAGCTCAGTTTGCCCGTCATCGCAAACACCGCGACGGCGACCATCGCCGCAAGCACGCCAACAGAAACTAAAACACGAGGGGTAGACCGAAGAAATCGCTTCACAACACGTACCTCCACAAGGCAATGCGAAACAAAAAAGGGGAGATGTTTCGATGGGAGCACATGCCGCTCAACCTTCATGCGCTCTTGCCAGTAGAAGATCGCAGCCAACCAGCGGCTACGGATAGCTCTGTTATACAGCAGATCGCTTGCGCTGGCAAGAGGGTATTTTGCGAGTTTTTGTGTAACGACGCAAATTCGCACGCATCTCCCCGGCGCCTCACTTGCTCACGCGATGGCTCTACTGCGTCGGCAGATCGACATACTCTATATCGTTCGTCCCCAGCCCATTGGAGGCAGACGGACCAAGCCAAAAGGCGCGCCCATTGTAGATCTCGCCGCCCGTGCCAAGATTTGCCTGCCCAACGTCGAACTCCACCGTAGCGCCGCTATAGGGCACATGCGCCAATACCCAGGCTTGGGCGCCATAGTCAAGGCACATCATGTACGGCTGACTCGCAGCAAGAGCAGGACGGATACATCTGGCCCAGCCCTGTATCTCGCTCCCAGCGCTCAGGTCATAGAGCGTTGTCGTCTGGCTGTGGCCGTTGTCCCATGCCGCATACTGATCGTTCATCGAGGCGTTGCCACCAGCGTCTGTCGCGATCTGGGCAGGCGCACTCTGCCCATGACGCAGCAGCCACATCGAGGCATTCGCATTCGCATCCGCTTCCACCAGGAGGATGCCCACATCACTCACTGCCACAGGCGTGATCTGCATGCCCGCCTGTGTGTAAAGCGTCTGGGTCTGGCCGGTGCTGTACGAGAAATCGAGCAGTTTTGTGGAGAGCGAGCTCCAGTTGACCACCGACCAGATCAGATCAGTCGCGCTACTTACCCATTGAGAGTTCCAGGGGCCTGTAAGCTGCTCCTGCGCCGCGCTATCCACCTGTATGCGCTGGCCGGTCGCCACGTTATACGCCCAAAGTACCCAATTTCCCTGGTTTGCGTCCTCGGTGACATACGATACCCAATCGCTACCGCCATAGGCCGCGCCACGAATGCCCCCCTGCGAACCATCTGGCTCGGTCGGCGCGCTCGCAATCTGGCTCACGCTCTGGGTAGCGTAGCTGTAAAAGTAGAGGCTTGACATCCCGGCCGATGTGGGTCGCTCCGCAGGGTACAGCAGCAATCCGGGCGCGCCCGGCCACACCAGGCTGGTCTGGAAATTACCCAGCGAGATATGTTGGATGGGTGGAATAGTGGGCGTGGGAGGCGTCGTGGGCGGTGGCGTCTGACCACCTGTGGTTGTCGCCGAGGATGATGGCGATGAGGAAGATTGCCCTTGTGGATTGAGTGAGCAAGAAGTCAAGGCCAGCAGCACAAGGAGGGTAACCATTCCTCCTTGCAATGCGGCACGAAATAGGCGTTTCACGGAATCGCTCCTTGATGAGGTACAACCTTAGGACGAGAGTAGATACATTGCTACTATTTTGACAACCCATGCTCTTGGCAAAGATGCAAACAAAGAGAACAGACTACACCTTGCCATTTGCTCTCTTGCGTTACCCATACAAACGTGTTATACCGTTGCCAACAGTTCATACTACCAACAGCCGAGCGAACAGTGGAGGCGGATAGGCGGAGGAGAATAACAATGTTGCGACGACTCTGGTGGCGAAGAAAAAAGCAAGAGCAGACGGCGACGCCTGCGCAGGAAGACTCTACGCCCGATGCCCCACCAAAACGCCAGCGGTTCCGCTGGATTCGCGGGCGGCGCTATATCGAGGGGTCATCGTACATTATCTCCAAAGACGCCACAACCGATAACATGCTTGACTTCCAGCATTTCATCGTGCGCCAGGTGTTGGGCGGCAACCACCAAGCCCCCTTGCGGCAGCCACGCGCCATTTTAGACGCAGGGTGCGGCACAGGGCGCTGGGTGGTCGAGATGGCCGCCGAGTTCCCCGAGGCCAGAGTGGTTGGGCTGGATATTGTGCCGCCAACCAACGTCGCGCCCATGCTCGCCTCGCTTGGGCCGCTCGCAGCGAATGTCTCGTTTGTGGCGGCAGATCTGCTTCAGCCGCTCCCCTTCCCCGATGGCGCCTTTGATTATGTCCATCAGCAGTTGATGTACGACGATCTTCCTGCGCAGCAGTGGCCGCGCATCCTCAGCGAACTCGTGCGGGTCACACGTCCAGGTGGGTGGGTCGAATGTATCGAGCAGGCCGAAGCGCCGTATGACTCCGGCCCGGCCTATCAGCGGCTGACCGCCTGGATGGCCAATCTCTGTCGCCAGCGAGGCGTTGATCCTGATATGGGGCCAAAACTGCGCTATCTGCTCCATGCGGCAGGGATAGAGCAACCCATCGAGCGCGTTATCCCATGTTTTCCAGATCGCAGGCCCAGTCGAGAGCGCCGACTTTGGCAGGCGCAGGCACTGGGCGTCTTCGAGACGATCTTTCGCGACGCTCTGCTGGCTGCGAAGCTCGTCACCCCTGAACAGTTCGATGCTGTTCTTGCGCAGGCCCGCGTCGAGTTTGCCCAGGGCCGCTACGCCAACTCCGACGTGATCTACGTGGTGTTTGGTCGCAAGCCTCTGGCTCGCTCTTCGTTGCACAGCTACGAAACTGGCGCGTATCCTGTGCTAAACTGAGACAAGAGACCAGCGTAGACACACTCCGCGAACAGCATTCCCATCGCTTAACGTGACACGAGCAGCTTGGAAGCTTAGAGAGGCAAAACGACGTGACGAAACGCAACGTGCTTATCGTGGGACGTATCATCATTGCGCTGCTAGCGCTGGCCGCGCTTGTCGCGCAGATTGTGCATCTGCAGCAATTGGGCATCCTCAATCTAGCCAACATTTTTAGCTACTTCACCATCCTCTCGAACGTCTTCCTGAGCATTGTCTTTCTGATCGGCGCGGTTGCGCTCTTCCAGCATCGCGAACCCTCCCCCGGGTTTGACCTGGTACGAGGGTCGGCAGCCGTGGCGATCATCATCGTTGGCATCGTCTATGGCATCCTGCTCAGCAACCAGGATTTGGGACATCTGCTGCCCTGGGTGAATATCGTTCACCATTACGTCACGCCGCTGGCCGGGCTTGCCGACTGGCTCATCTTGCCACCCAAGAGCAAGCTGAGAGCGTCGCAGTTGGGCTACTGGCTAATCTATCCCCTGGTCTACCTTGTCTACACGCTGATCCGCGGCCCAATCACCGGCTTTTATCCCTACTTCTTCGTGAATCCAGGCGCAGTAGGAGGCTACGGCGTCGTGGCGCTTTATTGCATCGGTATATTCGTCGCGTTTCTGGTCGTCGGGGGGATATTGCTTTTCCTGGGGAACCGCCTGCCGCGCACGCTGAATTGATACCTGTAGGTTGGCAAAATTCAGACTGAGAGGACGCAGGACGCCTATCCGGCAAACCATTTTCGATATGGCCCCTCAGATAGGCGTCCATATGGCGGTCTAACTCTGCGCGTTTGGCATAGTCTACAGCACGCCATCACAGCGTCATTTCAGCGTCATTTCAGCGTCATTTCAGCGTCATTTCAGCGTCATTTCAGCACCTGCACTTGCAGCGTCCACGCGGCCTCACTCACCACACTCAGATAGACATCGCCGCCTGAGTGTTCCTCGGTGTAGTCGCTGGTGTTGCCCTGCTGGCAGATGGTGTTGATCGCGCCGATGTCAAGCGGCGTGCCATCCGAGTAATCCACATCAACAATCAGGTTGTAGCTTCCGAAGTAGTCGGAGGAGGGGTCGCAAGTCCAGACAAGTCGCCAGTCATCCGGCGTGTTGAATGTCCCCGTCTGCTTATTGCCATTGCCGGAGAAACTCTGTACGACCGTCCACTGGGGCACATGCGTCGGAGTAGGAGTCGGCGCAGGCGTATTGGTGGCCGAGGGCGTATGCGAGGCGCCATGGTGATTCACCTGGCTGGATGAATTGCCCGACGAAGAGCCACCGGCGTTGCTGAGCGCCGTGCTAATGCCGCCGCATACGCAGCAGAGCGCCAGAATGCCTACCACCACAACCGCCCATTGCCATGGCTTCAACTTCGGGCGGCCGGGCGTCGCAGGGGGAACAGGCGGCGGCCCATAGGGCGCAAATCCAGGGGCAGGCGGCGGATAGGAGCCGGAAGCGCCTGGTGTTCCTGGCGCCATACCAGAGACAACGAACGGGGTAGATGGCGGTGTAAACGTCGGGTACGAGCCGGAGGCAATCGTCGGCGCATTCTGGCCCGGATAACCGGAATAGACGCCCGAAACACCAGGCGCCTGAGGCTGCGACGGCGGCAAGCCCTGGAGCGAGGGTTGCAACGGCTGCGCGGGAAGATCGGGCCGCTGCGCGAGATCAATGGGGTGCAAGTTTTCAGGGGTCTCAGTGTTCATGTCGCTCATAGTGCTGTAGCGAACCTCCAAAGGAGAGTGTGGGCTGCCGACAAGGTAAGAACGAGACGTCGGATCAGCCGGAAAGAAAAGTGGAAACGGAGCGCGATTGGAGATCAAGGAGGAAGCTATCTACAGACTGACAGAGGTACGAATTTGTTGGAAGACTCCCTGCTTCACTCGCGCATAAGTTATATACAGCAGAAGCGCGCAAAAGCGGAAAACAAAAAATTGACCGCGCGTCAGATGTTTGATACGGCTTGATATACCGTGATAGGACTGTATATATACCACCTACCAACACGGAGTCTTTACAGGCGCTCCAGTGGATGTCATTGCGTCAATTGACCCGTGGAATCCGCAAATTCTGGATGCGCTAGCGAATATGCTCATTGGTAAACGTTTGACATATGTGATCCTGCGCCCTATCGCTGCTCGTGTCGTCGGCGCCATAGGTGTATTATGTGGTACCATGATTGTGGCAAGCGGAATCTTCACATTCCTGCATCATGCCCTTGTCGGCTGGCAATCACTGGGAATCTTCATCACTGGTTTACTCTTGTTCGGTGGTGGTCTGGCCATCTGGTTATGGTCTCTCGTCTGCTCCTAGCAAAAGACGAGAAAAGACATGGATGAAGCCCTTTGTATTCAGGCACGGCAAGCATATCATCAAGCGTGGACATATACGGACATATACGGACATAT
>JAJPIU010000024.1 GCA_021324535.1 Pseudomonadota bacterium | reverse complement strand
GCCTGGCGGGCAGCGCGTGGAACGCCCCAAGGCCCGCGATCCGGCTGGGCCGGAGTGGCTGCCGTAGCCAGAAATTGCGGCCATTCCTGCTGAGAAAGCGCCTGATATGGGCGGCGGCGCTCGGTGGTCAGGCGTCGTAGCGCCAGCCTGATGCGTTCGGGCGTCAGCGCCGGATCGAGGGCATCCGAGAGCGCGGCGTAGATCAAAAACTGGCGTAGCGCCGTCAGCCGGATGTTCACCGTCGCGGGGGCAAGCGGCGTTGTCGCGGCCTGCCAGTGAGGTTCTTCTGCGCCGCCAGGCTGTTCATCCCGGCCAGATAGAGAGCCATCCGGCAGGGGCATCCGTGTGGCGGCGTTGAGGCGCGCGGAGGGTGCGATAGGGCTGGCCTGCCGTGCGGCGCGCGGGAGGTCTTGTAGGCGGGCGGCGCGCATGGCCAACGCGCCACGATAGGCCAGCAGCAGATCGGCGGTCAGATCGGCCAGATCGTCGGGCGCGCCAGGGGTCATAAAGAAGTAGCGCACAGCCTTTTCGTATTCGATCTGCGTGCGGCCAGGATTGAGCGTGAGCAGCCAGCGTGTGAGTTCCGCCCGCCAGGGATGCCGCGTCGGCGCGGCCTCTTCGTGTGTGGCGCCCTCATGCCAGGCGAACAGCCCTGGGAGGTCAACACCTGCATCCCGTTCGTCGCGATCATCGCGTTCATCGCGTTCATCGCTCATGGCGTCTGCTCCTTCTACCGCCCGTTGAGAATAGGCTCAACCTTGCGCAGCCAATCATGCGCTGGATCGTTGCTCCATGCGCCGTAGCGCCTGCTTGCGTCGGGCGCGCCACAGAGCGCCCAGATGTAGCGCATCTGGTAGCCGGGGGCGGCCACCACGGGATGGTAGCCGCGTGGGATGATCGCCAAGTCACCCTCCTCCACAGCGAACGTCTCATCGAGCGCCTCATCCGTCGCCTCTTCTTCAGACGTTGCAGGGCGCTCCAGGTTTGCGCCTGTTTCAGCGCGCGCCGCCGGATAGGTGTAGATGCGTTGCAGGCCAAAGCCGCCAGCCGGGCTGAACTGGAAGAAATACGCCTCTTCGTAGATTTCTTCGTTTGGCGGCGCGGCGGTGTCGTGCTTGTGCGGCGGATAGGATGACCAGTTCCCAGGAGGATTGCGCGTCTCACCAACCAGCAGCCGTTGCAATCCAGGCAGCAGCGAGACGCCCGGCCACACCTCTCGCGCCCAGTTCCCCGCGCCCACCAGCCGCGCCGGAGCGTCCACCGGATGAACCACCTGCATTTTCGCTTCAACATTGGCTAACGCAGCAGAAGAGACAGGCGCGCGAATAACGAGAAAATCGGTGGTTGGCGAGAGGCTGCTGATGCGATAATCGCTTGATGGAGGCAGCGCCAGATAGGTTGGCCCCTCGGTGAAGTCACGCCCGTTGCGCGCGATCTCGCAGGTTCGGTCGTCGCTCTCGATGCGCGCTGAGCCGTCTAATAACGCGAAAACGGCTTCCTCATCCGGTGGGATAGTCGCCTCGTAGGTGCGCCCGGCTACCACGCCAAGCCGCGCAATCGTCTGCCAGCGCAGCGCCGAGGTCGTGGGCGTCGCCAGCGCAGAGTAGCCCTCATGGAAGCCCTGTCCTTTGACATGCAGCCCCTTCTGGTCGCTCATGATACATCCTCCTGTAGGCGATACAACGTCTCACCGGCGTCTGGCACGTAGAACAATCCCTCATCCTCACGATGCGCCCAATCCAGCGGATTGATTGTGTGGTAGTCGCGATAGCCCAGGTTGATGCGCCTGCACCGCTCCTCAGGGATGCCCGTCGCCAGCGTCACCTGGATACGTGGCTGCTCATGGGCAGTTGCGGCGTCATAGGTTCCGGCGCCCTTCACATGCGTGCTGTGCGCCAGGATCATCCCCGGCACGTCGGCGAACTTTTCCCACTGACGCAAGAAGTAATCGCGCACATGGTAGCCTACCTGATCGATCAGCGCGCCATGCGTATAGGATACCTCTTTGATGTTTGGCGCGTAAATGATGACCTCGCCGCCGTCGGCGACGATTGGCTCGGTCTTATACATCGCTTTCGCTGCCGTCCATAGGTCATCGTAGCGGGCGGCTGGCGCCGAGAGGACGCTGGTAAACGCGCGTGGCATGCGGATGATGTGAAGCTGCGCGGCGAGGTCGGCGGCGGCGTTCCAGGCGTCTTCATAGGGGCCAATGAACAGCCCGCGTATAGCCTCGCCTTCCAGCGCAAAGCACAGGCAGACAAGCGGGCGCGGCGCGAATCTGGCGGCGTGATGAATCACGCGGCGCACAGGCGTATCCTTCACGCCAATGGTGCGCATGCTGGTGGCAAGCGCGCCAAGCCAGTGAGTGAAGTTGATGATCTCTGGCCCCGCCACGCCTGGAAACAGATACTTTGCCCCGCCGGAGAAACCGGCCACCTCGTGTGGGAAGACCGGCCCACAGAGAAGCACGACATCATACTCCGTGACCAGCCGGTTGACCGTGACGGGAACCTCGACCGTCATCAGTTCATCCGAAAGGCGGCGCGCGTCACGCCGCGCGATGACCCCGATGCTCGTGAGCGCGGCGGGATCGTCCCAGGCATGGTTGAAGATGCGCGTCTTGGGATAGCGCTGTTCGCGCTCTGCGGCGCCCACACCCACCAGCCGATCAATCGCCTCGGCAGTCATCGGTGGATGCGTGCCAAGAGCGATCAGGTAATCGAGCGCAGCGACACGCTCTCCAGGCGTCTCAGCCAGCGTCTTGAAAAGCAGAGGGATTGGCGCAGAGCGTGTAGCGTCGGGGATGATCACCAGCGCGCGCTTGCCGTCGAACACAGGGCGATCAAACGCCTGCGCCAACAGTGAACGCACATCATCTGGAGTGATGTTGGCGTCACGGTCGCCCCTACCTATGAGCGTTCTTGGAGCCAGAGACATAGCGTGCCTCGTTTTCATCCAATCGTGGATACATCAAATGTTCTTTGTTCCTCCTATTCTATCCGATCCGCTTACCTCTCTGCTGGGCAACAGGTATATCAGGTATATCAGGTGTATACTGAGGACAAGGCGTGCCCGCCAGTTGGGGAATGAGGTTGCGCTTGATATGCGCGAGGAGATGATGATGGCAGAGGAGCAACTTGACGAGGCGGCATCTTCGGCGCCACGGCGGTTTCGGCTGGTGGCGCTCGATATTGACGGCACGCTGCTCGATCCAAACGGCCAGATCACGCCACGCACGGAGGCTGCGATTGCCGTGACACGCGCTGCAGGAGTCATTGTCACGTTGGTAACGGGCCGCCGCTGGTCCATCACCTCCACCATCGCTGAGCGCCTGGGCCTTAGCGATCCGCTGATCGTCTGCGACGGCGCCGTGATCCGCTCCTACCCCGCTGGTGACGCCATCTATGAGAGCCTGCTTGCGCCAGAGACCGCACAGGAGGCGGCGACGCTGCTGGCGGACGCAGGGCTGCCAGTGGTCGCGCAATATATCGATCCAACGAACAGCCTGCAGGAATATTTGATTGCCCAGGAAGCCCCCGCGCATCCTGAATGGCTAGCGGGATACCTCAGTTTTTATGAGCGCCAGACCACGTTTGTCCCGCTGGAATCACTCTGCCTGGGTAGGCCCAGCGCGCTTCGGCTTGCGACGTTTGGGCCGCTCGAACTCCTGCGGCAGGTGGCAGAGCGACTGACTGCGCTCAACTGTGGCACAGAGGTGATTCATCAGGGCAATTATGGGAGCGCAGAACTGACAGTCTACGCCGAGAGAGTCTCCAAAGGCGCCGGATTGGTCTGGCTGGCGCGCTATCTGGGGATAGCAATGGAGGAGACGCTGGCGATTGGCGATAGCGCAAATGACATCTCGATGCTGCGCGCCGCCGGGCTGGGTGTGGCGATGGGCAACGCCGTGCCCGAGGTATACGCCGTCGCTGGCGCCTTCACCGCAAGCAACGCCGAGGACGGCGTAGCTCAGGCGCTCGAACGCTATATTCTCGAGCCGCTGGGCAATTCTGGCTACCCGATTGACGCGCTGGCGGCTCCTCGCGTGAATACTGTATGAGTTTGTTTCGTTATACAGAATGTATGCCCCTAAAAGAGTTTGCCCGGTTTCGAGGATGATCCGCAGGATGGTTGGAGGGCGTGAGCATATGTGGTGGGAGATGATTCCGCGCTGGCCGATTGGCATGCTGGCTCATTATGCCTCGCTTCGGCGACGCACGCAGCGATTGCTGGCGCTGGGGCTTGCTGGCGCGCTGGCGATCACCCTGCTGATCGGCGTAGCTGCGTCGGTCATCACTGGCGCTTTCGCCGCGCCGACCAATCTTGTCCCGCCGGGCGCCACCTGCGCGCAACTGGCGCGCGCCGATCAGACCGCGACGAACGGCCCTACCTGGGGCGAGACGATTCTGCCCGGCCACGGCGCGCCCGGTGGCTGGTTTGGCGTTGACGTTTGCTCCAATGGAATCAGCTCCGCCACAGTTGGTGGCTCGAATATCAGTTGTGATCGCGTCCCTAGCAAGTGGGCGCGTACCGGCTGCGCGCCTGGGAACCCCACCGATGACGGCTACGGTTGGAGCTTCCAGTGTGTAGAGTTGATCATCAGGTTCTCCGCCTGGGCCTACGGCGATAGCCCAGGGAGCTGGATCGGCAACGCCCCTGACCTCTGGCTGCCCGGTAATCACCCCAGCGATTATGTGATGTACCCCAACGGCTCAACCCATGCGCCCGTCCCCGGCGATATTCTCGTCTGGGGATCGCTCGACGCCAACGGCAATCCCTGGCCCGCCGGGCCGGATGGACAGCATGGTGGGCATATCGGCATCGTGGCAGCCGTGCGCGACGGCATGGTGATCACTGCCGAACAAAACGTCAAGTGGGGAACGGTGGATCACCCAACCGATACGTTGGCGCTGAGCGATGTCGGCGGCCATTGGATATTGAGCGGCTCGGCCATCCCCGCGACTACAACGCCCACCTACCGCTGGCTGCGCACAATGGGCCATGCGCGCGCCACGTATGGCTGGCTGCACTCCATCAAGAATACCGGCGTCTTCCCCAGCCCAAGCGCGGGCAATGTGCGTTCCACGCCAGGGGCGACTAAGACGCCGACCGGCCAGAACCCTGGCGGCCTCCCCTCGCTGGCGCCCGCCGTGGTGGTCGCCGGTAACGGCGCGCTTACCGACCTCACGTGGGCGTCGTCATCCAGCCTGCTGGCGTCTTCAAGTTCACCTGTATCTTCGGGGTCAGGCCAGGCAAACGCGCAGGCGACTTTACGGAACCTGGGATCACCACCCAACACGCAGTTGAGGCCAAACCAAAGCGCCGCGACCGTCTCGATGACAAACGGTGTGCGCTATACGTATGTGCTTGGCGCCGACGGCAAACTCTACGCCGCGCAGACCGCGCCCTCTACGCTTGGTGTCTTCTGGGCTGCGCTTGGCGCGCCTGGCGGCGTCCACCTGGTGGGGTCGGCCTCGGCCTCGCTGATCGCGACAGGTGTGGTGGTCGCGGCGTTGGGTTCGGATGGTCAGCTCTGGTTGCGGCGTGGGGCGCCTGATACCCTCGGCGCATGGGAGGCGCTTGGCAAGCCGGCGAATACGGCGCTGGCGAGCGGCTTCACGGTCGCCGGAGCGCCCGGCGAAGGTACGCCGCTGCTGCTGGCGATTGGCGCGAATGGCAGACTCTACGAGCGCCTATGGCAAGACGCTGTGTACAATAGCGATGGCTCGGTCGCGATCCCCGCCGGATGGAGTGCCTGGACACCCATTGGCGTTCCGGCAAGCGTGGGGGGCGCGCATGGGGCGCCAGTCTTTACGGGCGCCCTGCTTGCCGCGCCGGAGACGCCAAGCGCCGCGAACTTCCTCGGCTCCTGGCCAGACACCTCGCTCGATCTCTTCGCGCTCGCGAAAGACGGCTCGCTCTGGCGGCTGCGCTCGACGACGATCCTGCGTCCGTGGCAGATCAGCGTATTTGCCGCGCCGACAAGCGCGACACGCTTTACCTCATTGCTGGGGGCGGTTGCGGTCGCGGTTGCAGCGCCTGTGTCTTCTGCGGCTCCGGCGCCTTTAGCAGCCACTCCTTTGCCAAGCGCCCTCCATGTGTACATCAACACACCCCAGGGCGTCTTTGTACTTGCCATTCCACCCACATCAGCGCAAGGCAAAGCGACTGGCAAGCCACAATGGGCGCAACTTGCCGCGCTGCCTCAGTCAGCTTCACAGGCGGCGGGTGTGGCATTGCCGCTGGCGTCGGGGCTGAGCGCGCTGGTGATCGCCAACGGCGCGCAGGTGTTGGTAGGCGGTGTGTCAAGCGCGACTGCCATTGTGCTGCCGAACGGAGCGAGTAGCCAGGGAGCAAGCACAACCCCAACGCCAACACCGGACGCGAACGGAAACACGTCCATGCCTTGGCTCAGTCTTGGTGAGGTGATGGCGCCGCTGTCCTTCGCGGATCGTTTTACCGGAAAGACGCTCGATGCGCACTGGACGCTGACCGATCCCACCGCGCAGATCACCGCCTCTTCGCAGGGAATACACCTTCAGCCGAGCGCACCAACGTATGAGAATGGGCAGGCGACCGGTCAGCAAGCGTTGGCGGCGCTCTTGCAACGCGCCCGCGCTGGCGACGGCGCGCTGAGCGTGCAGGTGACGCCAGGGACGACGGGCGCCGCAGGCTTGATCCTCTACCTCGATCAAACCGATTGGGCCACGCTGCTCACCGACCGCGCGGGTGTGGTAACGTTCTGTGCGATGGTCTGGGGTCAGGCGCATCCCTGCGCGACGAAGACCGTCACCCCCGCCGAAAGTGGCGCGCTCTGGTTGAAGCTCACACGCAAGGGCGTAAACTACCTGGCTGCCGCCAGCGCCGATGACACCCACTGGACGAGTGTCGCTAGCTGGGCGCCCGTCTGG
>JAJPIU010000262.1 GCA_021324535.1 Pseudomonadota bacterium | reverse complement strand
TCCGGTGTGGTGGAGGCGCGCCGCAAATATCACGAGAGCGCGCTCAATCACGCGATACTCACCTGGCTGCGTGCGGCCTGGACCAGCGATGACGCCGCGCAGGCGCTTGCCAAAGCCGATGAGGCGCTGCGCGAGGCAGAGTCCACTGCGCGGCAGGCCGAGGCGGCTGAGGAGGCCGCCTACGCAGAAGAGAGCGCCGCGCGCCATGAGCTTGACTCCCTGCAACAGTTACACCAGGGTGAGATCGTCCAGGCGGTGACGCGCGCCAACGAGGCGCTGACCGCCGCGCAATACGAGCAAGACCGCGCCGCACGCGAACTGCGCCAGGCCGACGAGCGTCTGCGCCGCTCCGAAACGACGCTGGCCGCCTCGCGCCAATCGCTTGCACAGGAGGAAGGGGATGCGCGCGTGCGGTTGGGGGAGCTTCGCAGCCGGGGTGAACAGGCGCTTGGCGCGTTGCCCGCCGCGCTTTTCGAGGCGTGGGAGCGGCTGCTGGCTGCGCCAGGGAATCAGGCGGTGGCCGACGCGCTGCATGACGCCTGGGTTGGCGCAGACGGCGCGCTCAGCCAGCTTGAGACGCACGCCCAGCGCATCACAGAGGCCAGCGCACGCACGGCAAGCGTTCGTCAGATGGAACGCGACGCCCGCGCACAGCACGAGGCGGCGCAACGCGCGTTGCATGCGACCCGTCAGGCGCTTCGTTCGCGCTGGGAGAAGCTGTTACAACGCTGGCCAGCCGATCTTGGCGTCGCGCCAGGGGCCGAGCCGAACACCACTGCGCTGCCGCCTATCAGCGAGACATGCTATCGCGAGCGCGACCTTGCCCATGCGCGCATTCAGGAGGCCAGCGCACGCGCCGCGCTGATCGAGTCGCAACTGGCGGAGGGCGAACGCAAGCAGGCCGCGCTTGGAGACGAGATCGCCCGCACGCAGACCGAGCCACTGCCGCCGCTGTCACCTGAACGTGAACGCGCCCTGGTGGCGCTGCACACCGTAGACCGTAGCGTAGCGCCAGTCTATCGCCAGCTTGATCTCACACGCGAGGCCGCTCCCTGGGCCGACGCCATCGAGGGGCTGCTGGCGCATCTCGATGTGCTGACGCTACTGTTGATCTCCGTACCCATCGAGCAGGCCCGCGCCGCCGCGCCCAACGCTGTGGATTGGCATGTGCTCAACCCTGCTCCAGCGGGAGGCAAGCCCGCGCGTGGATCGCTGGCTGGCGCGCTGGTGACAACGCATCCCGATCTGCGCCGCTATCTGGATGGCGTCTTTGGGGGGATGGCGCTGGCGCAGGAGCCGACGCGCTCAGGCGAGTATCTTTGCCCTGATGGCCGCTACCGGCTTGGCGAGATCAGCGGGACGGCGCAGCCCAAGCGGCGCGCGGAATCGCTGATTGGCGTGGTGCGTCGCCAGGCCGCCGCAGCCGCCCGTCGCGACGAACTGCAACGCGAGCAGTTGGCGCTCGTCCGTGAACTCGAAGAACTGCGCCGTTCGCTACAGGCTGAACGCGAAACCATGCGTATCGCTGAAACTCGTGAGCGCGCCCTCACCGAAATTGCTCACATGCTCGATGAGATCGAGCAGCGCAATGGAGAGCTACGCGGCCTGCGCGAGGGCGAAGAGACGGCGGCGATCAGGCTTGCCGCCGCCAGCCGTGAGGTGGAAGACGCCGCATTTGAGGAGGACGACGCCCGCGCGCGCTGGGCCGACGCCGCGCTACCCTACCCCGCGCTTGGGGATGATCCGTCACGACTGAGCCGGGCGCGTCAGGCGCTCAGCCAGGCAGTAGCCGACGCCATCGCGCGCGCGGCGGAGACACGCGGTCGGCTCAGCCAGCTTGGGCTACGTCTGCGCGCCGCCGAAGAGACGCAAGACGCAGAGAGTGAAGCCTACGGCATGGCTCGCGCCTATATGGATCAGGCCGACCGCAAAACGCAGGAGGCGCAGCGTATCCTCAACGAGGCGCGCAACGCTCTCCGCGCCGCCGGGCTTGAAGACTTCGAGACGCGCATCACGCAGTTGCAGCGGCGGCTCAAACAGGCGGAGGAGCATGCGCGCAAGGCAGGGGTGGCCAAAGGGATCGCGCTGCACCAGTTGGAGGCCACGCGCCAAGCGCAGGCGGCCCAGGCGAAGGCTACGCAGCAGGCGACAGCCACGCTCGATGCGCGCAACGCCGACTTTGGCGCGCTGCTCAACGCCGTCGCCGATAGTCTCGATCTGCCAGCCAACCAGGTGGACGATCCCACGCGCTACGCCCGCCAGGCGACCCGTGGACGCGACAGCCGCCAGCGGTTGGATGATGACCTGCCGCGAGCCTTCAGCGCCGCCGAACGTGAGCAGGAAAACTTCCTGGTCGCGGTGGCCGAGTATCAAGCGTTGGTTGGCGCGGACGACCGATTTGGTCTCCGTTCGCCCGTCAAACGCGAACTAACGCTGGCGCCGCAGGGCTGGCTGTTGGATGTGACGCCGCGCCTGGAAGGCACGAGCGATGTGCGGCTGCTGCTCAACTTCCTCGACGTTTCAATTGACCAGTTGCAACAGACGCTGTCGCAGCGAGTGACGCGCGTCGTGCGCGACATCATCCTGGGCGAGGTGGTCAGCCATCTGGTGGAGCAACTGCTGCGTGCGCAGGGCATCATCGAGGGGTTGAATGAGCGGCTAGCGAACGCGCGTTTCTTCGCCCGCAACACGCGCTTTTCGATGAAGCTCTCCGTCCGGCTGACACGCCACCCCGACATCCCCTTCGATCATGTGACGGTCGCCACGGCGCTGCTGGAGCATGGCCGCGCGATGCCCGCAGGCGTGCAGGCGCAACTGACGGCGATCTTCGCGGCGTGGCTGGATGAGCAGATGCGCGGACAGGCACAGCCCTCCGTCGAGGCCATTGTGGAGCAACTCGATTACCGTCGCTGGGTAGACATCTCCCTGCTGCATAGCGACGACCTTGATCCGCGTGTGCGTCCGTGGGATAGCGCGGTCTCCGGCTTCGGCAGCGGCGGCGAGCAGCGCGTGCCGGTGTATGTGCTGCTGCTGACGGCGGCGGCCATGCAGTTTGCCGTCTCGAACGCGCCGCTACGGCTGCTGATGCACGACGAAGCCTTCGCGCGGATGGATCAGCGCAACGCCGACCTGGTGATTCGCTTCGCGCAACAGTTGGGCATGGGCCTGGTGATCGCCAGCCCTAACCTCGATCTCTTCGCGGAAGGCGTGAAATATGCGACGGCCTATCGGCTGCGCCAGTTGCCCAACGGCCACATCGCCCGCGAGGCGCTCCACCTGAAAGCCTCCCCCGACGACGATGGCAATATGAGTCAATAAGTACCGGCGTCTCTGGTGGCGCGTGGCTTTTGGCGTATCTGTGGCTGGCGCAATGGCGGGCGCCAATCCGAGGAGCGCGGCGCTCCTGGGCGGCGCGTGTGGCCTGCGCATACATTCCCATCCACTCTGGGCGCCCACACATGACACACCTTCTTGTCTGCCCTGCCACCGCCCATGCGTTTTTGTCGTATGATCTCTATCGGCGCGCGGTCGTAGTTCGGCTTATCCTCTGATTGCCGTAAGCGCCAGTGGGGAGATGTATTCCATGCTCATAGATAGTTCGTTTCCTGCCGTTTCCCTGTTTTTCTTACCCATTGCCGCGACAGGACAGGGGGCAGTCGGCGCGTTATTTGGCGTTATCGTTGTGCTACTGATTCTTGCCGCGCTGGCGGGCGGCGCGTTCTATGTGTACCACCGAGGCGGAATGGGCAATGTGTTCGCCGGACGAAACGCCAATGCAAACGCGCCAGCGCAGAGGTATCAACAGCCGTATCAGTGGAACCAGACGCCGCCCGTTCCGCCGGGTGGTCAGCAGATGCAACTCTATCCCTACAGGCAGCCACTACAACCGCCTGCTTCGCCCCCAGCGGCGCCACTACCAGGAACGCCTACCGCTCCGTATGGCGCCCCTCCGCAAGGCATGGGACAACATCCCCAACATCCCGCATATCCCCAGGCGTCGCATCGCCAGCAAGGCGCGCTGGCTGTATCCGCGCCGTATCAGGTAAACCCCCAACCGGCCCAACCCGCTCAGCCGGTTCAGCCAGGAACACCAGGAGCGCCAAACGCTGCCCCAATTGCGCCACCTCCCTATGCCCCTTATGCCCCTTATGCGCCGCCTGCTCCATCCGGCCAGAGAATGAGTCCGCAGGGAGCACAGGGATTATCACCGATTCGCTCTGCGCAACCGCTCTCCCCTGCGCCAGGGCAGTATGCTTCGCCAACGCCTGCGCCCAATCAGCCATATGCGCCTCTGCCTGCCCAGCCCGCTCAGGCTCCCTATGCGCCCTATCCACCGGTTGCGTATGCTCCACAGCCCCAGGCACAACCTCAACCACCGACGCCGGGCTACACGCCATCGGGAGAGCCAGGGATGGGCGCGACACCAGCTCCCATAGCGGCGCAGCCCGCCCCGTTGGCTCGGCAGGCGGCGCCTGCCGAGCCAGTGCCTCCTGATTCAGCGCAACAGACATCACGACAGGACGCAACACCAGGGAATGAGCAGCCCCAGGTAGTGACTCCCCCCGCGTCGGAGCCAACGGAACCGGCAGCGGTACAGCCGACCCCACCGGCCCAGGCAGCGCAGCCACCCACAGGAACTCAGGCTGCTTTGCCAAAGGACGCGCCGGGCAATATTCTTCCTGGGGAAGCTGTTGATGAAACCGAGCCAGCCGGACGCATCAGGTTCGAGCGAGTTGCGCCGCGCCAGCTTGATCCAGACGAAGAGCTTGGCGAGGAGCCAACCGTGGTAAGCGATGGTTCAGATGGTACGCAAACAGTTTTGAGGTCACAGATTCGCACCTGCCCGCATGGTCATCGCGTGGTGAACCCTCGACTCACGGTCTGCCCCGTCTGCGGCTCACCTCTGTAGCTCATCAATCGAAGCGCATGCCTTCGCACAATACGCCACCGTAGAGGTACGTTGAGCCGTCCATGATGATCGCCTGGGGGCTGGAGACACGCTCACGCAGGTAGGCAATCGTCTCGCGCTCATGTTCCAGCAGGTCGGCGTCACTCATGCCGCCGACGCGCGCCCGCTGCCAACGTCGCTCGCGCTGAGCGCGCGCTTCCGGCGTATCCGCCAGCATGGCGGCCAACGCCTGTTGATATTCCGCCTGCCGTTCAACCAGACCTGCTTCGGGATCGTCGCCCAGGTCGCAGCCAGCCGCCACGAAGAGGCGTGGATGCGCGCGGATAGCCACGAAGCCCGCCGCCAGGAAGAGCGCAGGCAGCTTGCGGCCAATGTCGTAGTCGTGTCCGTCGAGTTCACGCGCGCCGCGCACATACGCCTGCTGGAAGCGTTGTTCGAGGTCGCTCAGTCGTGGCCGAGCCGGATCGAAGCTGTGGGTCAACCCGCCGTCAGGCTCAGCGGCGAATGCTACGCCATCGGGCCGTAAGATACGCCACATCTCGCGTAGCGCCGCAACCGGATTGGGTAGCAGCCACAACAGCGAGTTGCAAAACACACGGTCGGCGCTGGCGTCGGGCAGAGGCAGCGCCAGAGCGTCGCCCTCTAGAAAGTTCGTCACGCCGATCCAGCCTTCCTCGTCGGCGATCTCACGCGCCTGCGCGACCATCGCCGGGCGGATGTCCACGCCGATGGCCTGCCCCTCGCCGTGCAAACGACTGGCCATCAGACGGGTGTAGACGCCTGTGCCACAGCCGACATCCACCACCGTCATGCCGGGGCGAATATCGAGATGGCGGAGCAGAAAGGGCAGGTAGTCGGGATGACGCGCGAAAAGCTGCCGCCGCGCCACCTCAAGATAGCGTGCGCCAAACGAGGGCGTCTGGATGCGCGCAATAGTGGGCGCCTCAACTGCCTCGTTGGCTGTGGGTTGCTGGGACGGATCGGCAGGGTTTCCCATAGCCCGCTCCATGGTCATTGACCTACCCGTTAACGCTTACTTACTACTCGTCGGCAGCCGTTTCGTCTTCGCCCTCCTCGTCGTCTTCCTCATCCTCCCAATCCTCATCCTCCCAGTCCTCATCGTCGAAGTCGTCATCATCGTCGTCATCATCAAATTCGTCGTCATCCTCGAAGTCATCGTCTTCGAGATCATCTTCCTCAAGCTCGTCGTCCTCTGTGGCGTCCGGGCTATCGCCTTCAAGGGTCTGTTGTCTCTCATCAGGCGTGTCCACCTCTTCGAGTGAGGCAAACACCGGCAAGAATAGATGCGGCGCTGGCGTGGCATTGGCGGTCTGCATGTCGAGTTGGTCTGGATGGGTAAGTTGTAAGGTGGCCATAGCTGTGTGGGTCTCCTCATCAAAACGTCTCGAAGCGATTATCAAAATGGTTGGCGCTTGCGCCGTTGTGTCATAGACGCCTTGCAGGCGCTAAAGGTGTGGTCTCGGTGTATTGTCTCTTCCACTGTGCGCGTTCGTCAACCCAACCGTACTGTGTTCTTATTCGCTGAGCCTACCCACCTGGGCTGCGATGCGCCCGCCGCACCGAGCCGGGATTCGGCGTCTGGCAGCGCGGGCAGCGATCCTGCACCGGCAGCAGGTTCAGCCGACAATTGGGACACTCGAACGCGATGGAGTGGTGGCAATTCTGGCAATACATCGCGTCGGGCGCCGTGAGTTGCCCGCACGTCTGGCAGACATGCAAAAGCGCCTGCGCAGGCGCGCCAGTCCGCCGGAGGTAGGGATCGGAGAATCCATTATCTGCGGGGACGGTCGCATAGCCACGCGGCTCCTGCGGAAGCTGTGGAGCGAACGATTGTGGAGGCGCTCCTTGCGCGGGGATGCTCTGGCTAACCTGTGGCGCTGGCGTCATGGCGGGCGAATACACTGGAAAGATGGGAGCCGATGCGCCAGGGTTGCCCTGTACGGGTATCCCTGGCGGCACAAAGTGTTCTTCGTCGTCGGCGAAGGGCGAACGCGGCCCCAATGGACGTGGCGCCGGAGCAGGCGCCTGTCGTGACCCCGTAGGCGCTGTCGCAGGATACGCAGGATACTGCGCAAAGGCGTTCGCTCCCATCGCCGCTGATGGTGGGGTTGCTGGCGCGCTAATAGGAGCCTGTGGCTGGGCAGGCGCCGCGCCTTTTGCGCCTTTGCGCGGGCGGTGTTCCAGCAGCCATGGGCGCTGATGTTGCTCTTCGGCTGGCGACGAGGAAACGCCAAGCGCCGGAGCCACCGGTTGAGGCTGCGCGTCCTCCAAGAAGCGAAGGTGAACATCGGGCGCCAGCGCGATGCTATCGCCGTTGGAGAGCCGGTGTTCACCCACGCGCCCGCCGCCAATGTGCAGGCCATTCGTGCTATGCAGATCGGCGATCCACCAGGAGCCGTCAATCAGTCGTAGCTCGGCGTGCTGGCGGGAGATCTGACTATAGGGCAGCGCCACATCGTTGTAGGACAGCCGCCCGATGCTCAGCCGTGGGCGATCCAGCGCTATTCGCCGCACGCCATCAGGCGTCTCAATTTCAATTGAAGCCATACCCACCCCCGCTTTTCTGCCTTCCGCTCATCCCCGTTATCCCCGGCGCAGACCTGTTGAGAGCAGTATAGCACTCTTCGTGTTTCCTATCCCTATTCCACCTGAGGATAGGAAACAAATACTGTCTTCACCTCGCTGAACTCTTCGACAGCCTTACGTCCCAGTTCGCGGTGGCCGTTGCCGCTTTGCTTCGTGCCACCAAAGGGCAAATGCGGCTCCGCGCCGGTTGTCCCCGCGTTGATGTAGACCAGTCCGGCGTTGAGGTCGCGCATCGCGCGGAACACGGTACGCGCGCTTTCCGTGAAGATGGCGCACGAGAGACCGTAGATCGTCGAGTTGGCGACCTCGACGGCTTCCTCATAGCTGGCGACGGGAATGATCGAGACAAACGGCCCGAAGACCTCTTCCTGCGCGATACGCATATGTGGCTTGACATCGGCGAAGACGGTCGGCGCATAGTACGCGCCGTCGGCCAGTTCGCCTTCCTGCAAGGGACGCCCGCCAGTGAGGAGCGTCGCGCCCTCTAATTGACCGATCTCAGTATATTCATGTACAGCGGTGACACGCCCGGCGTTGACAAGTGGCCCCATGCCTGTCTCGGCGGCCAGGCCGTCGCCCACACGCAGCTTTTCGGCCTCGGCCACTAATCCTTCGGCGAAGCGGCGCGCCACCTTCTCGTGGACGATCACCCGGCTGGTGGCGGTGCAACGCTGGCCGGTCGTGCCAAAGCCTGCCCAGGCGACTGCTTTCACCGCTTCCTCGATATTGGCGTCATCCATCACAATCACCGCGTTCTTGCCGCCAAGCTCCAGACTACAGCGACGCAGATCACGTCCGCAGAGTTCGGCGACATGCTTGCCCACCTCGGTCGAGCCGGTCAGCGAGATCATCGCCACCCGCGCATCAGTCACCAGCGCGTCGCCCAGGCTGCCCCCTGGCCCCGTCACGAAGTTCAAGACGCCCGCAGGCAACCCCGCCTCGATCAATATCTCGGTTAGGTGTGCGGCGGAGAGTGGAGTGTCGCTGGCGGGCTTCAGCACGACGGTGTTGCCTGCCAGCAGCGCGGGAAATGTCTTCCAGGCTGGGATCGCCATGGGGAAGTTCCATGGGGTGATGATGCCCACCACGCCAAGCGGCTGACGGATCGTCAGGCACATTTTGTCGGCCAGCGCGGAGGGAACCGTCTCGCCCTCGGCGCGGCGTCCTTCGCCCGCGACGAACTTGCCAAAGTCAATCGCCGTCTGGATGTCGCCGATGGTCTCGCGGAGCGGCTTGCCCATCTCGCGGGTCATGTCGCGCGCCAGTTCGTGCTGGCGTTGCTCTAGCAGCAGCGCCGCCCGCAGGATGATCTCCCCCCGCTGTGGGGCCGGGGTTGCGCGCCAGTGGGGCAGCGCCTCCTCAGCAGCATGCAGAGCGGCGTCTATATCGGCGGGGGTGGAACGCTGGAAACGCGCGACCACCTCCTGCTGGTGGGCGGGATTGATGTCATCAAACGTCTGGCCGGAAACTGATGGACGCCACTCGCCACCAATATAATTCAGGTAGGTTTTTGGTTCGCTGTGCGGCGCCGCTTCATGTTGGGCCTGTTGGGTCTGTTGTGTTTCGGATGTCGTCGTTGTCATACTGTGCGCTCTTACTCCTCATTGAGCCTGGGCGTGTTCCCACGGAAAGCGTAGAACTGTGTGCGGCTTGGCTCGTTTATGTTGATACTATAGGCGCACGCCAGAAAATAGGTGCGCCTCTGGTAGTATAGCATGCGCGGATTGTTTACATAATGTATACCCTATTGGCAATCCTGTCTGGAGACTTCTTATCAGGCGCGCAGTGATATATCAGCCAGCGTAGGTGAATACACCCATAGGAATATTCCAAGCTACCCGTCATGATGGAAGGCGGCCTCTGTGCAAAGACGGCCAATCGTGGCATGGTTGGCGAGCGGCCACCAGGATTCGTCCGGCGGCGCAGGTCACGCATCGGCGCCCTATATCGCCGATACTCCCGCGCGGCGCGCAATGTTTGCCTTGACGCCGCGTTTGGGCGCCCACTACGCAACTGGCGGCGTTTACTGGCCTACGCGCTGTTCGCCTTCTCGCCCGAACTCTGGCGAAGCGTCTTGCTCTTCGGGCATATCGAGCAGCCCATCCTGCTCTGGCTGACGCTGGCCGCCGTGCGGATACAGCTTGCTCCCACTTCCAGGTCAGCCAAGCCGTTGGCAGGTCAGGACGCTGCTCTCCGTCGCGTGCTGGTGGTCGGCGCGCTGCTGGGGCTGGCGCTGCTCACACGCGGCACAGCCATCCTCTATCTCCTGCCGGTGGTCTGTGTCGCGTGGCGGCGAGACGGCTGGCTTGCGGGGGTAGTGATGGCAGCCGTGGCGTTTGGCGTGGCGGCGCTGGGGCCGGCTCCCTAATAAATCGCTCTGGCCGTATTATGCCTTCGAGCCATATGTTTTCCTGACGCTCTGGTGGCTATTGGGCTTGCGCCACGTATACGATGCTTCTCCTATGGATGCGCAAGAGCGAGCTGACGCTGCGGCTCGCTGGCGGCTAGGGGTAGTGTTCCCGTTGCTGTGTGTGATCGCCGCCAGCCTTGATGAATTTGCGCTAAGCGCGCTTGGCTCTGGCCCCTGGCCGCCGCTGTGGAGCGCGCTCACGTTTGGGATTGCGCTCATTCCGGCGGTTGGAGTATCGCTCTGGCTGTGGTGGTGGAGGCAGCCTGCCGCTTCCGCTATCCGCGCCGGGTGAGCGCCGGGCGTGGATGCGGCTGTTCCGCTTGCTCGTGTTGATTGCGGGAGTCGCTTTCACGCGCGGGCGCGCCTTCCAGCGTAGTGAGTGGGGTAAGGTTGAGGC
>JAJPIU010000141.1 GCA_021324535.1 Pseudomonadota bacterium | reverse complement strand
CGCTGGCCCGTCGATGACAATGGCCGTCATGCCAGTGGCTGTGCCTGCGGCGTGCCATTCGCCCGCCTCCCACAGCGCCGCCATGCCTGCGCCGATCATCTGGCGCGCGTCGTCTCTCCCCTCCGATGATTCGGCGTCGGAGGTTGGGCCGCCCTGCGCCCATCCCTCGCCTTCCACAACGATGAACAACTGCGGGCCAGCCGCTTCGTGGTAGCCGATAAAGCCGTCCGGCTCGAGCCGCATACAAATGATATGGCCGCTCCCATCAAAGCGGGCGAGCGGCGCCAGAGTCAACCCCACGCTGCCAAACTCCGTAATCTTCCGGCTGACCTCGCTATCGAATCGTACCAGTCGCATATCCGTCTCTCCTCTCCCCATAAAGAGTATCTCACATATGCGAGGACGCTGGCGCAGGGGCGGATGTTACGCGCCGCTGGGGCGGCGTCAGTGGCAGAGCCAGCGTGAAGGTGGTTCCAGCGCCCAGGCGGCTCTGTACGCTCAGCGTGCCGCCGTGCGCCTCGACGATGGCTTTGGCGATGGCAAGCCCCAGGCCGGATCCACCGGGCGGCGTGTTTGCGCTGTTCCCATGTTCCCTGCCGTTGTGTGCGCCGTCTAACGCGGGCGCCTCCGGGCGGGCGGCCACCTGCGAGCCGGTCATCCTGCGGCGTCGGGCGGCGCGTTCGGCGCGATAGAATCGCTCGAAGATGTGGGGCAGGTCTTCCGGCGCGATGCCCTGCCCATTATCGGCGATAGTGATCAGCGCGCCATGATCTGTCCGCTCTACAAAGACGCGCACCCAGCCGTCCGGCGTCTGGCGGCCATACTTGAGCGCGTTGTCGAGCAAGATCAACAACACCTGCTTGATGCGGTCGGCGTCCAGTGTCACCATCAGACGTCCGCCGCCGTCGGTGCGCATCGCCACCTCGCGTTCGCCCGCCAGAATGCGCGCCTGATCCACCGCCTCGCCGGTTAGCGCGATCAGATCCACCGGCTGCATGTCGAGTGGGCGGTTGGCGTCGAGCCGCGCCAAAGTGATCAAGTCGTTGACGAGCCTGCTCATGCGCTCGGCCTCGCGGCGGGTCGCCAGCAACACGCGCTCGGCGGTCTCGGGGTCATCTATGGCGCCGCGCAGCAAGACATCAGTATAGCCACGGATCGAGGTCAGCGGCGTGCGCAGTTCGTGGCTGGCGTCGGCGATGAACTGACGCATGCGGTCTTCCGACGCCTGCTGTGCGGCGAACATCTCTTGGATGCGTTCAACCATCTCATCAAACGTATAGGCCAGCTCGCCGATCTCGTCATCCGTCTGGCGCAGGCCCACACGTTGGTTCAGGTCGCCCCTGGCCACACTACGTGCGGCGCGGGTCACACGTGAGAGCGGGCGTAGCGCGCGCTCTGTCAGCGGAGCGCCGATCACCAGTCCCAACAGGAAAATCACCACGACAACGGTGAGCAAGGCCAGCCGCAACGCTCCAAGCGTCAGCCGCACCCGCGCGAAGTTGGTGACGACCTCGACGAACCCCGGGGCCACGGCGGCTCCCGCGCATCCTTTGGCAGGGTTGGGGCCGGGCGCTGTGTGGTAATAGATCGCGACAAGCTCCACCCCAACTGGCTGACCATTGACGGTTTGCATATAGCCAATGGAACCGGCTACCCGATTTTTCAGATGCGCGCCGCTAAACGCGCTGGAGCGCAGGCGCTCCAGTTGCTGCTGATCCAGATAGGGAGCCGATGCGCCAACGGTATTGCCCGACGTATCCGGCGCCAACAGATTGCCCTGGCTATCGAGCAGATACGTCCCGCTGACATCCTTCGAAGCGTTGAACGGCGTGACGAGCGCCTCTTGAAACGCCTGCTGATAGCCACGCCCATCCACACACACCAGCGTATCGAAGCGCAGCTTGTAGGACGCGACGGTGGTGACGACCTGCGTTTGGAACAATCCAAAGTCTGAGCGATAGAGCGAACGGCTGAAGGTGTAGTTGAGCGCAACGCTCAGCGCGACTAACAGAATGGCGAAGAGCAGCGTATAGATGACGATCAGCCGCCAGCTCAGGCGACGCGGCCAGAGCCTGAAGCCATGTCGAGGCTGCGCAGGCGGTGGAGGAATGATCAGCGTGGTTGCGGACATCATAGACGCGCTGTCGCTGGGGCGATATGGCAGCGGCAGTCCCGTGTTGTACGCCGGGCCTGTGGGCGCTCTGGGCGGCTCCATGCCTGAGGCGCTATGGCTCAGACGGCGCTTCGCTGGTGGTGTGGGAGTCTGGGGCGGCGGCAGCGGCGTGAGCGGCAGCGAGACACGGCCGCCATCTGTGCCATCCGGGCGCCGCTGCGACGGCGTGGGATACAGCGAGGAGGAGGGATGAGACGGATTGGATGGGTACGGTGGTTGGCTGGCCATAGCGGCGTTACTGCCCTTTCAGCACATAGCCCACGCTTCGCACCGTCTGGATCAGCTTTGGCGCGCTGGGGTCGTCTTCGATTTTTTCGCGCAGGTAGCGCACGTACACCTCGATGATGTTTGTCTCGCCCATGAAGTCGTAGCCCCACACGCGATTGAGGATCGTCTGGCGATCAAGCACCTGGCGTGGGTGGGTCATGAACAGATGCAGCAGGTTGTATTCGGTGTTCGTCAGTTCAATCAGCCGGTCGCCCCGCTTCACCTCGCGCGCCGCCTCATCCAGCGTGAGATCTGCCACCCGCAGGATGCGTCCTCCTGGGCCACCCGCCGCCACCATGCGCTGGTGGCGACGTAGTAGCGCCCGCACACGCGCCAGCAATTCCTCGAAGCTAAATGGCTTGGTCAGGTAATCATCAGCGCCGCTTTCCAGGCCAGTCACGCGATCCTGTATGTCATCCTTCGCGGTGAGCATCAGGATGGGAATGTTGGCGGTCGCCTCGTTGATGCGCAGCCGACGGCAGACCTCGATGCCATCCATCGTCGGCAGCATGACATCCAAAACGATCACATCGGGCTGGAGGCGCTGCGCCATGTCGAGCGCGATGTAGCCGTCGCCCGCCTGATCCACCTGAAAGCCCTCATAGCGCATCCCCAGGCGGATAAAATCAACGATGCTCTGCTCGTCATCCACGATGAGCAACCGCTGCTGGCGTGGCGCGCCCTGCTGGTCACTCTTCTCCGGTCGTTCCCGCTGATTCATACCACTCGCCTCCCGCGCTAGGTAAAGCGGCGCCATAGCGTCTCATGGCAACTATATCATGATTACGCAGAAGATCGCCGCATGCAACGCGATTTTGCCCTTGCATTTGACGCTTTCTCAGTGTATTCTTAGTATTGCGCTTGAAAGATGTTGTGCTAAAGTACCGCATGCGCGACCTGGCGCCGCGCTTGCGCGTTCTTACCATATGAGCGGCGCTCACACAGGCGCATTGCTCATTATCCATCTGGCGTCAGACAAAACACAAAACAACCGGTGTAAAACCCTGGCCGTTTCATCAGACTGACTGATGGCGCGCGACGACGGATTCCCCAATTTCCGTCATGTGTTCGTAACAGTTCGTAGCGTTGTCATTTTTCGCGTAGTTTGTGGTAGTCATACTCAGGCCACAGAGCGCCTTGTGTCTTCCGGCGTGTCGTGCGCTGAGACGTCTGTGTCGCCTGAAGGGCTGAATCTGTCGGTATCGTAGGTTATGGGTCAGTAGGGCGAAGCGCATAGGGTGAACCAGCGAGTAAGCAAACATTTTTATCAGGTGTTGCTGTGGTCAAGAGGTCAGCGTGAGGAGCCTGCGGGTATCCACGCGCGAGACGGCGAGAGATGAAAGAGGCGATGAGAACGGTGGGAGCGATGGGAGCGATCAGCCTACTGGGGGTACAGGTGTCCGCCGGGAGCAGGCGTGAGTGCAGTCCATATCGGGATGAGCTGGCCCGCACTCGTGTGATCTCGGCGGACGGGTTTGATTATGTGGTGGCGACGGCGAGCGATCATCGGCGCGAAGGTGGCTATGTGACGGGCGCGTATCCCGTCTCGCGTGGCTATTTGGTGATGTTGCGCCAGCCTCTCTGCGAGCTGCGCAGCCGACAGGCGGATGTGGCGCGTGAGCGGCACGAGCAACTGGCGCAGGTGTTGGCCGAGGTGGGCGTGCGCATTGTGCGGGCGCGTAGCTCGCTGGCCCGGCGCCACAATGCTGAGCGGCTGGAGGCGAAGCAGGCGGCGCATGTGATGGAGGAGCCAGCCGTTGCGCGCGAATGGGGCGCCGACGAGTGGCTTGCCGAGCAGTTGCTCTTCCTTACCGAGCACGATTCCTTTAGCGCGTCTGTTCACTAGCCGGTTGGCTTCTCTGACAGACGCGCTTTTGTTGTCCCAAAGGGATCGGCGCCAGTCGGCGAAGATGCGATGGCCTCCTCAATACTGAGGAGGCTTTTTCATTGTCTGAGAAGCATACGCCTTCCAGGTGTGGGGAGCATGGCGCCTTCCTGGCGCCGTGTTGGTAGAAGTCTCGAACATGCTCACACCAAAGTGTGAAATATTACCTTTTTTTTGCCGCACACCAGGCAATAAGCATATATACTTGTTGTATCGCTACGCATTTTCGCTGGCCACCGCCAAATTCTTGCTCTGACCACCTCGGCTTTAGGTTTGTTACTCTGGCGGACATTTTAGAGCTGGCGAAGATTCAAGCGGTTATGTGTCAGAGCCGCTTCGACCATGAGCGGCGTCAATTCTGATCAATGTATGGGAGGTCTTTCAATGGCGAATGAAACCCTGCAACGTGTCTCGGAATCCCGTCTCACGGAGGATGATGCGCACGAGCGCATCGCATGCTTGGAGCAACGCATCGCCAGCCTTGAGGCGTTGCTCACACGTCAGGCCAACACCCCAGCGACGAGTTTTCTCACTGTCAATGAGTCCACTCCCACGTCGGGCGAGTATGGGCCAGCGACGCTGGTCGTAGATGAGCGTGATACATCGGCCAACGGCGTTGTCTCTGCTGATGAGGCTCTATCATCTCCGCGCGCCCCGCGCACAACACGCCGCCGCACCTTGCTCAAAACAGCAGGTATCGCCGCCGCAGCCGTGTTAGCTGCTGGCGCCGCCGAAGCGACACAACGTGGGTCAGTTGCGCATGCGGGCAGCCCATCGCCTATCCTGGGCGGCACTACGAACATTGAGACGGCGCCCACCTACATCGTCAGCAGCTCAGGCATTCCAACAGGTGATTCCCTGCTAAATGTGGATAACTCAATTCCTGGTGGTAACGGTTTTGTTGCTTATGGTGGCGTTGGTGGTATCGCTCTGGCAGCAGGCGCATCTGGTGGGATCGACATCTATTCAGGCGGATCTGGGCGCATTCAACAGACGACCCAGAGTTTTACCGGAGCGCCAACCTCTGGTACATACTACCAGGGCGAACAGATCCGCGACGCCAAAGGCGACTTGTATATCTGTGTCGCTGGTGGCTCGCCGGGAACCTGGAAGAAGGTTGCGGCGCTCAATACCGCCTATCTTGGCGGCGCAGTTGCCTTCCTTTCTACCCCTGTACGAGTCTATGACTCGCGCCAGACTGGTCAGCCGCTTGTTGGCCATATGGCGCGCAATGTGCAGGTGACGGGCGTCGCCAACAATGGGGTCAGTGTTCCCGCTGGCGCGCTGGGCGCGATTGGCAACCTCACTGTGACGAACACAACGTCCGGCGGCTTCCTTGAACTCTTTCCCCAGGGTGGCCCAACACCTTCCACCAGCGCAATCAACTTCGTGACTGGGCAGACGGTAGCCAATGGCTTCTCAGTGGGCCTGAGCGCTTCTGGTCAGGTGACTGTTGAGAGCTTTATCAGCGGACAGTGTGACTTCATCGTAGACATTACGGGGTTTGTCGCATGAGTCGCTAGTTCGTAACGACAGCGAAGCGGAGTAGTGTCTCAGCGTGAATATCGGATGAGCCAGACCACATTCGATATTCACGTTTTTTATTGGTCGCCCAGTGGCAGCGTCACGCTCAGTCGAAAGCCGCCATCAGGCTGCGTAGCTGCTTCGCATGCGCCATGCAGCGCCGCCACTCGTTCGCGCAGACCGCGCAAGCCGCTGCCTCCCATCGGCGGTGTACAACTTGCTTCAGCGGTTTTTGCGCCGGAGCCGTCGTCACTCACCGTCAGGGTCATATGCTTGGCGGTGGCGTCAAACGCGATGTCGCAGGCATGGGCGCCGCTGTGGCGGATGACGTTGGTGACGCCCTCGCGCACAGCCCACGAGAGCGCCGCCTCAACGTTGGTGGGAAGCGAGAGGTCATCCTCACCGTGTATAGCGCAGTCAATATCGGCGGCGGCAAGCATTGTGCGCGCAGCATGTAACTCGCTGGCGAGCGTCGGCTGGCGGTAGCCAACCACTACCTCGCGCACCTCGCGGAGCGCCTGACGCGCCGCCGTTTCCGCATCATTCACCTCTCGTATCGCTTGTTCCGGCGCTGTGGCGATCAGCCGCCCGGCTAGCTCGGTTTTGAGGGCGATCAGCGAGAGTGTATGGCCCAACAGATCGTGTAGGTCGCGCGCGAAGCGCAGGCGTTCCTCGGTGACGGCCAGCCGAGCCAGTTCGCGGCGGGCGCGCTGAAGCTCATAGTTGGTGATAAACGCCCAGTTCGCGCAAATGATCGAGACGCCCGCCGCTGGAAGGATGCCGACAATCGTGACGATGGTGAGCATTGATGCGCCGCTGAGCCAGCCAGCGGCCACCACCAACCCGTCGAGCAACGCAAACGAGGCGAGCGACTGGATGATGGAGAGGCGGCGCGCCGCGACCATGGCGGCGAAGATGATGATTCCGAGCCAATTGTAGCCACCACTCACTGTCAGGAGGAATCCCAATCCGGCGAGCAGCGCAATGGATGGATAGCGACTCCATACAGAAGGCGGTGGCGCAGGCGTCGCACGGAAGAACAAGCGCGCGTCTTGCCAGGTGGCCCAGAGGTAGAGCGCGAAGAAGGTGCCCGCTCCCGCCAGCGTGATCACGATGCGCGTTCCGTTGCGGAGGGTTCCCACCTCAGCCGCCAGGAGGAGGGGTATGACCAGCCAGACGACTGAGATCGCCCAGAAGAGCGCCATTGAAAGTCGTGTTATGTGGTGATCTGCTGCCGCCGCCTGGTTATGTGGCGCTGTTGTCACTGTTGTCACTGCCATCGCTGGCGCGCTGAAGCTATCAGTCGTTTTAGGTGTTTCCATGGTCGCGCTAGTATTTGTCACTATTCACATCCTTTGCTGCCTTTCGATCAGCTCGATCAGCGGCGGCGTCGCAGGCGCGTGAACGCGAGGGCGTCTACCGTGAGTGCTCCACCCGACCGGCGACGTAGAGCGCGACCAGCGAGAAGACGATACCCCAGGCCAGCAGGAAGAGCACATTGGTGACATCGAAGGATTGGCCAGCGACCAACCTCCAGCCGAGATCGGCTGCACGATACGAAGGGAGTAGTTTGCCAAGCGTCTGGAAGCTGCTCGGCAACATTGTCAGTGGCATCCACAGCCCACCCAGCGCTGAGATCGCCATATAGATACCGTAGAGGATGCCAAACGCTGCCTCCGCGTTTGTCGCATAGCCAATGGCGATCCCTAGCGCCGCGATGGGCGTCACGCCCAGCCAGAGCAGCGCCAACAACGCCACCCACTTCCAGGCGTCCAGCGTGACGCCATGCGTCAGCGCCGCCGTGATGAAGACCAGCACAATCGTCGGGCCGGCAAGCAACATCGCCGCCAGCAGCCGCGCCGCCATCACAGCTTCTGGCCGCACCGGCAGCAGTTGCAACTGCCGCAACCAGCCGACGCTACGCTCCTGGGCAATGCGTGGGCCGGTGGCAGAGAGCACAGCCCACATCGCGCCGAAGACTCCCATCGAGATCATCAGCGCTACTTTCTGCGTCAGGCCCTCGTTGCCCTGACCCGACCCAAACAACCCCGCAAACAACAGATAGAAGCCAATTGGCGCGACAACCGCCAGCGCCAGATACTTCGGATCGCGCAGCGACCGCGCAACCTCAACGCGCAAATACCCAAACATCGGCATACTCTCTTTCTATGATACCGCACCGTCAGTTCACCTGAACCTGAAGCTATTTCTCCGCGTTTCCCTGGTCGTGCTTCGTCTTATGGTTGTCATGCTCGCCATGCTCACCCGCGCCAACCAGCGTCATGAACACATCGTCCATCGTCGCGCTCTGCACATCCAGGTCTGACCAGGCCGCGCCGCTGGCAATCAATGCGCGCACCGTGGCGTCAGCGTCGGTTGTTTTGAGCGTCACCTGCTCGTGCTCTGTTGTGACCTGTGTTACTCCTGGTAGCCTGCTCAGCGCCTTCGCGTGCGCCTGTGTCGCGTGGAAGCGCACCGTGCGATAGCCGACGCTGCGCTTCAGTTCAGGAACCGTACCGTCGGCGACGATGCGCCCATGCGAGATAATGACCACCCGCGAGGCAAACATCTCGGCCTCTTCGAGATAATGTGTGGCGAAGAGCACCGTACGCCCGCTGGAAGCGTATTCGCGCATGCTTGCCCAGAACTCATGCCGGGCCTCCACGTCCATTGCAGCGGTTGGCTCGTCGAGGACGAGGATATCGGGAGTGCTGGCGATGGCGAGCGCGAACCGCAGACGCTGCGTCTGCCCGCCCGATAGCCCGTCCACGCTGCGGCGTTCCAGGCCGCTCAGGCCAGCCGTCGCGACAAGTTGCTTGCGGGTCATCACCCCTTGAACGCGCAGGCCCAGCACGAAGTCGAGCAGTTCGCCCACCCGCGCGCCGGGCATCAGGCGGCCCTCTTGCAACATCGCGCCGATGCGTCCGCTCTGCACCGCCGCTGTGGGCGACATCCCCAGCACGCTGGCTGAGCCGCCGTCGGGCGCCAGCAGCCCTAGCATCATCGAGATGGTGGTTGTTTTGCCAGCGCCGTTTGGCCCCAGCAGCGCCACTGTCTCGCCATGTCTGATGTTCAGGCTGAGATTGTCAACCGCGCGAAACGAACCGAACGTCTTGACCAGATCACGCAGGCTCACCACCGTATCCGCGTCGTGAGCCTGCGTCCGTTGCGCGTTGTGCCTTGTGTTGATCATCGGTTGGGTATCGAGCGCAACCATCTCTCATTCCTCTCTAGTATGCTGTCTTGTTTCTGCGCCGCCGGACTGTGTTCAGGATGGTGTTCATGACTATGGGGCAGCGCCGTACTGTTCATGCTTCAAGTGTAGGGGGAAAACGCGCAGGCAGGGAGTGTAATCGATCAGGAAAAACGGATGACATTTGTCATGCGGAGTATGGCGCATCGGCTGGCCAAATACGCCCAGAGCGGGCGTTCGTGCGCCTCTGCGCGCTACCATATAGGGGAAAGATAAGGGAAAGTAACGGCTCCTTCCCATTACATAATGCGCAGGATACATGTGGATTCGATAGACAAACGCCCCCAAGAGTCCTCAGAGGCAATAGAACTGTTAGGGATTTCCGAGTCGTTCTCGACACGTACGCCCAACCAGACTCCTACCCATGATGAGCTTATCGCCGAGGCGCGCAAACGAGCCTCAGCCGAGGCGGCGGCGCATGATCCCTATCTTGCGCTACGCTACGGCGACTTCCGGCTGCTGGTGATTGGTCGCTTTATTGTGACGCTTGGGAACCAGGCGTTGGATGTCGCCATTGGCTGGGAGTTGTACGCGCGCACACATTCGGCGCTGGCGCTAGGGTTCGTGGGACTGGCGTTGTTCTTTCCCGTGGTGTTGTTGCTCTTGCCCGCCGGGCAGGTAATTGACCGCTTCGACCGCAAACTGGTCATGCAGCTTGCGCAGGGGACGATGGCGCTGGCAGCCGTGGGACTGGCGGCTCTCTCGTACATGCAGGGGCCGATCCCACTGATCTACGGCTGCTTGGTTATGTTCGGCGCGGCGTCTGCGTTTGGCGATCCTGCGTCGAGCGCGTTTGTGCCACAAGTCATCCCCGCCGAGGTATTCAACAACGCCGCCACCTGGAGCAGCAGCGCATGGCAGTTGGCCTCGGTCATTGGCCCGGCGCTTGGCGGGTTCATCATCGCAGCGCAGGGAGGAGCCGGACTGGTGTACGTCTTCGATGCGCTGGCGGCGTTGCTCTTCGTTCTGTTGCTGGCGCGTATAAAAGCGCGCCCACGCGAGTCGGCGTCACGCGAGGCGGTGGACATGCGTTCGCTGACAGCGGGCGTCACCTTCATCTGGCGCACGAAGATCATCCTGGCGGCGATCACGCTCGATCTGTTCGCCGTGCTGCTAGGAGGGGCCACCACACTGCTGCCGATCTTTGCGCAGAATGTATTGCATGTGGGCGCGTTTGGGCTGGGCGTGCTGCGGGCCGCTCCCTCGGTTGGCGCGGTGGCGATGGCCTTTTTGTTGGCGCACCTGCCGCCGTTCAAGCGCGCCGGGCGCACGCTGTTGCTGGCGGTGATCGCCTTTGGTGTGGCGACGATTATCTTCGGGCTATCGCACTCGTTTATTTTGTCGCTGGTGATGCTGGCGCTGCTTGGCGCGTTTGATAACATCAGCGTAGTGATACGCAATACGCTGATGCTGACCCGCACACCTGATGAGACACGCGGACGCGCCGCCGCCGTCAACAGCATGTTCATCGGCGCATCGAACGAGCTTGGCGGGTTTGAGTCGGGTCTGACGGCTGCGCTGTGGGGGCCAGCGGCGTCGGTGGTCTTCGGCGGCGTGGGAACAATTGTGGTGGTGATCGCCGTCTCGTTGATCTGGCCGGAGATGCGTCGGCTGGGGCGGCTGTAATACGTTAGCGCGCCGTGTTCTCCTTCACCAGTTCGATGAAGTCGCGTTCGCCCCAAAGGCCGCGCTGCGTGACGACGCCCACACGCCGGAAGCCCGCCCGTTCGTAGACGTTCAGCGCGCGATGGTTGAAGGCTAGCGTGTAGAAACGAAACAGCGTCGGATGGTACCGTTCCGCGCCAAAGGCCAGGCCTGCCAGCACGAAGTCAAGGCCGAGGCCGCGCCCGGTGAGGTCGGGTCGCATGCCCAGCCCCACATTGAGCGAGCCGTCGGCCTCGAGCAGATGCGGCGCGCCAGCCTCGAGGCTGACGCCCGCCGAACTCCCGTAGCAAAACAAGCCAACCACTGCGCCCGATGGATCGAGCGCCTCGTTGCGCACGGCGAAGTAGGGACTGCGCGTGTCGAGGTATTCGGCGAACAGCACAGCCTCGTCGGCATCGCCATCCGCTTCGGTGTTATAGACAGCATAGGGAGGCGGATAGCGCCAGGCCATGATTGCCCGCGCATCTGCCTCCATCATTGGGGTGAAGGTATACACAGCGTCGCTCTTTTCTCGCAAGAGAGACTCAGGCGCGCTGCCCGGCGATCTTGAGCGCTTTAACGAAGTTCTCCGCCAGCGTGTCATACGCCTCGCTGTGGTATTCTTCCAGCTTGCCCGCGTCGCAGAGCATGGCGATCTCCGGGTCAATCGGCAGTTGCGCCAGCAGCGGCGCGCCCGTCATTACCACAAGATCAGCCCCGTTGCTTGGCCCGAAAATCTCGTTGCGCGAGCCATCAGGCATCGTCAGGTACGCCATGTTCTCGACGACGCCGATCACCTTGCCCTTCATCGTTTGCACCATCTTGATGCACTTCATGACAATCTCGGTCGCAAGCATCTGCGGCGAGGAGACAATCACCACGCCATCCAGCGGCAGCGATTGCATGACCGTCATTGGCGCATCCGAGGTACCCGGAGGCAGGTCAACCAGCAGGAAGTCGAGCTTGCCCCAGTCCACATCGCTATAAAACTGCTTGATCGCGCTGGAAACCATTGGGCCGCGCCAGGTGACAGGATCGGTGCTGTTGGGCAAGAACATATTCATCGAGATGACCTTGATGCCGCCCTGGGTGTGCGCCGGATCGATGCCATTTGGGCCTTTGCTCGGCGACTTCCGCACACCAAACTCCTTGGCGATGCTGGGGCCGGTAATGTCGCCGTCCAGAATACCAACCGACAGTCCCTGGCGCTGTAACGAGGCGGCAAGCAATCCCGTCACCAGCGACTTGCCCACACCGCCCTTGCCACTCATCACGGCGATGATATGGCGAATCTTTGGCCCGGTGGCAGCCGCTGCGCCTCCGCCCAGGACATTGAGCTGGATGCCCCGCCCAACCGGCGCTTTGGTGGCAGGACGAATGCCCTCGGCCTCCTGCCCGTTTGCCACGCGGTTCAGGTCGGCAAGCAGTGGCTCCAACGAGAGACGATGCGTCCGCGCGCCACCGGCCACGCTCTCGCGCGCGCCCACCTGGCATGCCGTACAAGGCAGTCCATGCCCCTGAAACACTTTGACCGTTTGCGGATACTTCGTCACCACATCGTGGATGATCATGTCCGCCGTTATCTCAACCGCCATTCAACCCTCCCCTGGTGTCTGTGGCGTTTTGGAGGTATGCTCCTCGCTCTGTATGTGGATCGGTTAATTCCGAGTTCCCAACTCTGATTATAGCACGCGCGGGCCTGGCGGCGCTCTCTTGCAGAATACAGCTCGCCGGCTATGGCGTCTATCCTGACTACTATCGTTATGTCGGAGAGATCAATCGGCGCGGGCCGAACATTCTTGGGGGCCTGCCAGAGATCTCTCCGCTCACCCCGACGCAAGTACATCACCACATGACACATGGGCTACCGCTTATAGATGGTCGCCCCCGCGCCATTTTTGCCAATGAGCACATCTGCGGCGTGGTCAATATCGAGCTAGATGCGTCCTTTGGCGTGTATGTCGGTTGGCTCTTGCCCTTTAATAAGCCACTTCTGCTGCTCCTTGGAAATGCGGCGGATCGTGCGGAAGCGGTCGCGCAACTGATCCGTATTGGCTATGATGAACTACATGGGTATCTTGAAGGCGGGATGGACGCCTGGAAAGCGGCGGGGCTTCCAACACAAAGTTTCGCGGCAATCAGTGTGGATGAGCTTTACCGTCGCTGGCGACAGAATGAGCATTGTCGTGTACTGGATGTGCGAGACGTCGCTGAATGGCAGAGCGGTCACATTCCTGGCGCCCAGCATATCCATGTTGGTAATCTTCCGCAGCGCCTCCACGAGATTCCGCGCGAGGCGCCGGTCGCAACGATCTGTGCTAGCGGATTCCGCGCCGAAATCGCCGCAAGTATCCTGTCCGCACAGGGCTATGATATCTTTGCCGTACAAGCCGGTGGTGTGCCTGACTGGATTGACCATGGGTGGCCTACTGAGGATGGCGTCCTTGGAATATCCGCAGCGCAGGCGCACGACAAACAGGATCATACCCATCCGTAAACGTCCTTATCACTTACATCACTTACATCACTTACATCGCTTGCATCGCCGATTGTGAGAGTATCCACAGAAAAGTACCGGAGCGCAAAACTTTGGCGGCTTCGCGCGTCTGTATGGGTATGCGAATCCCAGTCGCATGCAGGGGGAGGGACGCTGGCGCGGCGCCCCTCCTGTTTTTGGGTGTATCTTGTGTTGTGCGCCTGGGCATGTAGGCCAGGCAATCCGCGTTTTCCCAACGTTCTGCCTCTCTTCCTCATCGTTATGTACTTGCATCACTGCTGAGCACGCTTGCCCTGTTGTTGCTCGTATCCTGGCCGAATGGTCAGGCCACATCACCCTCTTTTCTCTTGACCGGCGCTCGATAGCTGGCGTACAACCTAGATAGCCATACTGCGATGTATAGCTGGCCCACGGCGCACGCTGAAGTTTGCGCGCTACACCCCTCCTCAAGAAAGAAAGCGAGCGATCCGGTGGCGAAAGCTAGGGATACGCTGGATGCACGTGATACAGCAGAGAAGCCATTAACAGTGGACGCCGTAGGCGCAACTGAGCGTAAGGGCGCGCAGCGAGCGCAGCGAATGCAGCG
>JAJPIU010000068.1 GCA_021324535.1 Pseudomonadota bacterium | reverse complement strand
TGGCCGAGCTTGAGCGCGCGATTGGCCGCCTGCGTGTGGTGGAGCAGCATCGTCAGCGCGGTGGCCGCCGCCGCACTCCGGAAGAAATCCTGGCCGATCAGCAATAGCAGGCCGGGAGAGGCGGGCGGCTCAAGCCGCGCCTAAGGGCCTCGCTACGCTTCGCCACGAAGCCCGCCTGCGCGGGCTGTCCCCACCATGCCCTTCCCTGGTGGGAGAGGGAGTTATGGAGCCGCCGAGGAGCGCCAACATTCTCGGCGGCTTCTTTTTGCCTCAATGCGCTGCCTGAATATCGTTTCCCAGGAATCGTTTCCCAGGAATCGTTTCCCAGGAATCGTTTCCCAGGAATCGTTTATCCGCCAATGATCAATGGTTGCGCCGCCTCCATAAAGCGTATACGAAACCTCTTTTCGCGCCAATCTCCCAGCACACCTTGAACAGCAAACAGGAAAAACCAAATAATGCCAAGTAGCGCCAGCCAAAGGCTAAAGGAAGGATTTATAAACACCGAAGTTCCAATAAGGAGATAGGCTACAGGGAAAGCGAAAGGGAGAGGCGTGAAGGCTGCATATCCTTTTTCGTAGCGCGACGTGGCTACCAACCGAAGCGCCAAGCCCGATTCTCCCTCGATTGGCCACGGGAAATAATGGAGAGAGAGCCAGAGATTTGCTTCTTGTCCCAGAATCAGTATTGTGATCAACACAGGCGCGAGGATGGCTAGCCAGAGCGATTGTTGTGGTGGAAGTTGCGGAGGGAAGGCTCCAGCAGGGAGGATAACGCCGCTGATGGTCAATAGAGAGGTCACCGCGCTTGCCACAACGGTGAAGTATCCTAGCGCGGCGATCCAGCGGGGACGGTAAAGACTCATGCGACGTAGCTCTGGCGAGAGTGATTGGCCCCTGGGTCGTCGCCAGAGAGTGCCGTTGAGGAGATCGCTGAGCGAACTGCCAATCGATGCCCCTGCGGCAGAGGCCCCGAATGTTATGCCAAAATCCAGCGGAACTGCGCTGAGAGGGAAGTGGCTAGCGATCTCATTATGAAAGTACCAACCGCATGCGCCGCCAATGAGTAAGCCCAACCCTCCTCCAATCCCAGATACTCCATTTATGTTGTTTTGGCGTTGGAGAATGCGCGTTAGTGTCTCATCGTCTAGTCGAATAGTGGCAAATAGAGGGGTAGCCTGTAGCTTCATCTGTTTGGCGACTAGCGCACGCAGAGTGACATGGTTTCGCCGCAGCAATTTGTAGACGCCGAAGACAAGCGCAATCGCCCCTAACAGGGGAAGGAAGACAATAAACAGGTTTAAGAAGACGCTGAGGAACGCATACATGAGCGGCTCCTCTCTTTCGCGACGTTAGCACAGTTTCCTGATTGGCAACGACGGAACTTGCTCCGGTTCCGCCATTCTAAGCCGGTAGTGCCAGTAGGCCCAGGAGCGTGCATTCAGTTGGCCTATCTCAGCATGGCGCAACACGTCCCGCAAGGCTTCTTCGCCAAATACCTCGACCATCCGCTGCACGTCGTCATAGTCACCTATATTCATGACCTGTGCGAGAACTCGCATGGGGTAGCGTATCGCTTCCTGTGGGGTTTTCCACCAAATATAGCGATTGGCTAACTGTTCGAGTAGCGCTTGCTTCTCTTGCTCGGTATGTACTGTGCGTTGGGCTTCTTTGTGCTGTTGAATGATGCTTTCCATAGGCTTCTCCGTTGGCTGATAGTTGTCATTCCTTACCGAGAGTATATCACTTTTGCTTTGTTTCCCGATAGGCGCGACTTGTGCGTTGTATCTGTGGGCGTCTGTCCGCTTCTGCGCAACTTTGCGTGGCGTGCGGTATAATGCCTACGGTTGGGTTGTCGCTCTATCCGGCGATTGCGTGGGAGAAAGTTTGCCAGCGAGGACGCTGGCGCGACGAGAGCGCCAACCGACACGACTTTTGTGAGGAGCGATATTTCCGTGAAGATTCTTGGCCGCATGGCCGTTTTTCCTACCATCCCGCAGCGCATTGGGCGGCTGCACGAGCTGGCATATAATCTCTGGTGGACATGGACGCCCGACGCCCAGGCGCTCTATGCCCTGATCGATCCCGACCTCTGGGCGCGCAGCGAACACAACGCCGTCCGCACATTGGCCGAGGCCGATCCCGCGCGGCTGGCGGCGCTTGCCGAAGACGACGCTTTTCTGGCGCGCTACGATGCCGTGCTGAACGCCTTCGATACCTATATGCGCCCGGAAACCACCTGGTTCAGCGAACACTACCCTGAAGACAGCGAGAAGACCATCGCCTACTTCTCGGCGGAGTTTGGCCTGCACGAGTCGCTGCCCATCTACTCCGGCGGCCTGGGCATCCTCTCCGGCGATCACTGCAAAGAGGCCAGCGATCTTGGCCTGCCGTTCGTCGGTGTCGGCTTTCTCTATCCCCAGGGCTACTTCCGCCAGCGCATCACCCGCGAGGGCCAGCAGGAAGCCATCTACGAGAAGCTGCATTTCTCCGATGCGCCTGTTCGCCCGGCCACTGATCCACAGGGACGCGAGGCGCTGATCAATGTGGATTTGCCTGGGCGCAAGGTGTATGCGAAGGTCTGGCGCGTGCAGGTGGGGCGCATCCCCATCTTCCTGATGGATACCGATGTCGAGATGAATGCCCCCGCCGACCGCGATCTTTCCGCGCGGCTCTATGGCGGCGACCACGAGATGCGTATCGCTCAGGAGATCATGCTGGGCATCGGCGGCGTGCGGGCGCTACGCGCGCTTGGCGTTGACGCAAACGTCTGGCATATGAACGAGGGACACGCCGCCTTCCTGGGGCTTGAACGCTGCCGCGAACTGGTGGCGGGCCTGGGCGTCGGCTTTGATGTCGCCCGCGAGATCGCTTCCGCCAACGCGATCTTCACGACGCATACGCCCGTCGCCGCAGGCAACGATGTCTTTGCATTTGATCTGGTCGAACGCTATTTCAAGGACTTCTGGCCGCAGTTGGGGCTTGGCCGCGACGGTTTCCTCAATCTGGCGCGCCAGCAGAACGGCTGGGGTGAGGGCTTCAGTATGACCGTGCTGGCGTTGCGGCTCTCGGCCCAGCGCAACGGCGTCAGTCGCCTGCATGGCGATGTGTCGCGCAAGATGTGGCGCTTCCTCTGGCCGGATATTGACGTTGACGAGGTTCCTATTGACTCGATCACCAACGGCGTCCATACGCCAACCTGGCTTGCGCCGGAGCTTTCCGCGCTCTATGCGCGCTACCTCGGCGCCGACTGGTACGACCATGTGGATGATCCCAACCTGTGGGATCGCGTCGTCGAGCTTCCCGATGATGAACTGTGGACGACGCATCAGGCATGCAAGGAGCTATTATTCGCCTACGCACGGAAACGGCTTCAGCGGCAGATGACGCGCCACGGCGAGGGAACGGCGGCGCTCAATGCGGTGAATGCGCTGCTCGACCCCAATGCGCTCACCATTGGCTTTGCCCGCCGCTTCGCAACGTACAAGCGCGCGACGCTGCTCTTCCGCGATCCCGCACGGCTGGCGCGGCTGGTCAACAATCCTGAGCGCCCGTTGCAGATTCTCTTCTCGGGCAAGGCGCACCCCGCCGATCAGCCGGGGCAGGACTTCATCAGCGCAGTCTATCAGTTCTCGCGCGCGCCTGAGTTCGCCGGAAAGATTGTCTTCCTCGAAGACTACGACATGGATATGGCGCGCCATCTGGTGAGCGGCTGCGACGTGTGGCTGAATACGCCGATCCGCCCGCACGAGGCCAGCGGCACCAGCGGCCAGAAGGCCAGCCTGAACGGCCTGCCCAATTGTAGCGTCATTGACGGCTGGTGGGAGGAAGGCTACAACGGGCGCAACGGCTGGGCGATTGGCGAGCGCCGCGAATACCAGAACGACGCCACCCGCGACGACGCCGATGCGCTGGCGCTCTACGAAACGCTTGAACGCGCGATCGTTCCGGCATATTACCGACGCGGCGATGATGGTCTCTCGCACGAGTGGCTGGCCATCATGAAGGAAGCCATCCGCACGGTGGCGCCCGCGTTCAGCATGGCGCGCATGGTGAAGCAGTACACCGACGAGATGTACATCCCTGCGTTGCGGTTGGGCGCGCGTGTGGACGCCGAGAACTACGCGCTTGCCCGCCAGCTTGCCAACTGGGAGCGGCGCATCCGCAGCGAGTGGGGCCAGGTGAGCGTAGAGGCGGATGGCCCGCGTGAGGGGCAGCTTGCGCTGGGGCAGCCGATCCGCGTGACGGCCTATGTGCGGCTTGGCGCGCTGGAACCGAGGGATGTGCGCGTTGAACTGGTGACGGCGCGCGACGAGAACGGCTCGATGCGCGAGCGGCGTGTCTTCGCGATGGCGCCCGAAGGTGAGGAGCGCGACGGCGTGCGCCGCTACAAAGCGCGCTTCGATCCACAGGCCAGCGGCAGTCTTGTCTATGGCGTGCGCGTCGTGCCCAATCATCCAGGGCTGGCGAGTCCGCTGGAGCTTGGGCTGGCGCGCTGGGCATAAAATACAGCATGCCTCTTGACAATGGTCGGCCTATCGGGTATATTACGTGCATATACACGTTCTTTGGCGGGGGTGAGCAATGGGCGAGCAAGCTGGTGGTCATGTCAACATGAGCGCGGCGCACCGTTGCGTCGGCTCCAACATCCGGCGGACGGATCGCGTTGTCACGCAGTTCTACGATGCGATTCTGGCGCCCAGCGGCCTCTATGCCACTCAGTTTGGCCTCTTGACACTGCTCCTTGACGCAGGGTCGATCACCATCAATCAATTGGCTAAGGTGATGGAGACCGACCGGACGACCCTCACACGCAATTTGGCAGTGTTGGTCAAGCAGGGGTTAGTGCGCAATGAGTCTGGCGCCGACCGGCGGATGCGCCTGGTACAGTTGACGCCTGAAGGTAAGGCCGCCATCGAGCGCGCCTGGCCGCTCTGGCAGGAAGCGCAGACACGCATCGAACGCATTCTGGGAGCTGACCGTGTTGATGCCTTGCTGGCTGAGTTAGCGGCGCTGCGCGCGACGGTCAAATAGCGCATAGGCAGACGGCGCACGCTGGCGATCTGACCAGCGATACGCTCATGCTTGCCAGAGAGTGTATCCATTTTTTTGCGCATAGATACGTGTAGCTACACGTAAAAGGAGGACACATGGAAACCCAAAACACACCTTCCTCGACCACCATCAGCGGGCCGGGATTCATCTCGCTGCAAGTGCGCAACCTGGCCGCTTCTGCGGACTTTTACGAGCACACTGTCGGCCTCACCCGCGATCCGCTGGTGTTTCCTGGGGCAGTGGCGTTCCTCTGCTCACCCGCTATTCTCGCGCTTTCTGAACTGCGCCCTGGTGTCAACCTGGATAGCGTGCCAACGCCTGGGCTGGGCGTGGCCATCTGGTTCAAGGCGCAGGATGGGCAGGCGGCGTATGAGGCATTGAGCAAGGCAGGCGTTCCCATCGTGCGTCCGCCGTTCGATGGGCCATTTGGTCGCACCTTCACCTTCGCCGACCCGGATGGCTATCCCATCACCGTCTATGAGACAGATACACCCATCCTGGATCGCCTGCCACCCGTGCAGCCTGCGCAATAGTTACAAATCGATTATGCCCGCTCGTTTGCCCTGCCGCTATCAATGCCTGGCGCCTGTTTGATGGCTGGCAGATGGCTGTGGCGCAGCAGCCAGCCGCGCACAAGTGACGCTCCTTCACCTGTGAGCAGCGCCACTGTGGGCGACAGGCGTCGTTCTATCCAGGCGTGGGCTGTGGCGTCGGCCAGCAGCGTGTCTATCACGGCGGGATCGCGCGCCTCGAGGAGTGTGACATTGGGCATAAGTTGTAGCCGTCCGCCCTGGCGTTCCCAGTCGGCAAGCGTCACCCGCACGTTTGCGGGCAGCGCCGCGCCGGTCAACGATTCCAGCCTCGTTACCACCTCAGCGGTGTTCCAGCCGGTCTTCTGGGCGTTGGCCAGCGCCTCGCGTGTCAGCCGATAGCGCGCCGTCTGGTCGCGCGCCAATGGAACAGCGCAGGTATCCAGCGTGAAGAGCGCGGGGGCGGTCAGTGGAGGATAAGCAATGATGGTCAGATCGGCCAGTACGACAACTCTCCCTGGCTCTTCGCGGAGGGTGCCCTTGCCTGAGCTTTCGGCAAGTGCGGCGCTCACAAGGTCAGGGCGATACTCCTGGCGGAGCGCCCACGCTGCCGCGTTGACCACTGGCGTGCGGGATACGTCATCCGTTTCATCCTGCTCAACCACGAAGCCCAGCCAGCTTAACGGCCCTGCGCATGCGGCTCGAATGATGGCGCCATCGTCGTCTGTCGCCCTTCTGTCAGGATGGATAGGCGCCTGCCTGCGTTGGCTGCGTGCGTTTGCCACATGGCTACGCGGTCTGGTGGGGATGCGCCCCCGTCCATGAGAAGCAGCCCCCATATCATCCAGCAGGAGCAAAGACTCGCCCGGCTCGTGCGACGCGAGCGCCGTCAGCAGTTGGCGTCTCAACGCAAGCACACGCTGTGGGGCTGGCGCTTTGAGTGACGACTGGGCTGGGATGATACGCATGCCAGGGGTATCCGGCCACCAGGCGCCCGCCGCCCAGAGGCGCGCGCACAGACGCAGGCGCTCGGCCAGCGAGAGCCGCAGGTAGCGCGCCATGACCTCCCATTCCGCTGCGACGAGCCGCCGTGGATCGTCGTTCGCGCGCAAAAGGCCCAGCCGTTCGAGCAGGCGGCGTAGAAACAATAGCCGAGGGCAATCGCGTTCATCAGGGTCAGCGGGGCCGACGGGCACGCCGTCAGGGGGAAATGTGTTGGGCGCCGCCTGGGCGCCCTGTGGGGGGAGCCGCTCAAACTGCTCACGCAGCCGCCGCCACAATGGACGCGCCACGTAGCCGCGTGTAGTGAGCGGCGCGCTGCCTGCCTGGGCGACCAGCCGCCAGTAGAGATAGAGATCGCGCTGGCAGCGAATCGCTTCGGAAAGCTTCGGGTCATCGGGCGGCTTCGATGGCGCCATAGGATAGGTCTATCGCTTACGGGCGGGCTTGCGCTGGCCCACTGGCTGGCTTTGTGGTCGCGCCAGTTTGGCGCCACTGCTCTTGCTCGTCCCGTTTGCCCCGTTTGTCGTCGCTGTTCCATTGGCGTTCTTCATGCTGGGCACGGTGGCGGGCGGCGCCTTCGCGCCATTTCCATTTGCGGCGGTCGCCAGCGGCCTCGTCACGCTGGGTTTGCTCGCGCCGTTGTTGGCCGCCGGACGTGCAGGAGTTGGCGCTGGCAATGCTTTTTGCTGTGGTTTGGGCGCTTGTTTGGGCTGCGCTTTCGCTGTTCCGTTTGTCCCCGCTTTGAGACCCTTCTTTGCGCCCTGCCCCAGTTTCTTCGCCTGTTCGGGAGACATTGTTACCTCGACGCGAGGCATGTTACGCATCAGGATGTCAGCGACCATCGCCTCGATGTTCGCTTTCAGTTCCTCGAAGGCGACGAATCCCTCACGCTTGAACTCCACCAGCGGATCGCGCTGGGCCATGCTCCGCAGGCCGATGCCGCTACGAAGAATATCCAGGTGATCGAGGTGTTCGCGCCAGAGGGTATCGAGTACGCCCAGGAAGACCTGGCGCTCCCATGTGCGCATGACCTCAAGGCCAGCGACGCCAACGATACCAGCGCGATGCGCGTCGTCAATCTCTTTGATGATGTTGGCCTCTTTAGCCTCGTATTGCTTACGCGCCGCCTCCACCACCGCGTTGATCAGCGTCTCGCGACGCAAGCGATTGAGGTCTTCCGGGATAATCTCTTCGGGAATGGAGATGCCCCAGGTGGCAAGCTGTGCGTTGAGCGCCTCGAAGTTCCAGTTCTCAGGGAGCTGCGCTTTGGTATGAGCCTCCACCATGCGCCGCGCCTGCCGCTCGATCATCTCGATGCCCCGGTCGCGCATATCTTTATGGGCGATGATCTCCTGGCGGTCGCCGTAGATTACCTTGCGCTGTGCCGCAATCACGTCATCATACTCGACAACGTTTTTGCGGATGTCGAAGTTGAACGCCTCGACTTTGGTCTGCGCCTGCTCCAGGATGCCCGTCAGGGCGCGGCTTTCCAGCGGCGTGTCATCATCCATCGCCTGCGACATAATGCCCCGCACCAGCCGGTTATCGGCGCCAAAACGCCGCATCAGTTCATCTTCGAGCGAGACGAAGAAGCGTGACTCGCCGGGGTCGCCCTGACGACCAGAGCGCCCGCGCAACTGGTTATCAATGCGGCGCGACTCGTGGCGCTCAGTGCCGATGATATACAGCCCACCCGCTTCGAGCACCTTTTTGCGGTCGGCCTCGGTGCGCTTCTTTGCCTCCTTGAGCGCATCTTCGCGATCCCCATCGGTGGCGAACTCAGGATCAATATCCCATTCGCGCAGGATCGCTTCGACGTATTCGTCAGGATTACCGCCCAGTACGATGTCGGTGCCGCGGCCTGCCATGTTGGTAGCGATGGTCACTGCGCCGCTGCGCCCCGCCTGCGCGACGATATGCGCCTCACGGGCGTGCTGCTTGGCGTTGAGCACCTCATGCGGGATACCTTGCAGGCTGAGCATCTCCGAAAGCTGTTCGGAGACCTCGACCGAGGTGGTGCCTACCAGCACCGGCTGACCTGCTTCGTGCCGTTCGATGATCTCATTGACCACAGCACGAAACTTTCCCGCTTCCGTCGCATAGATGAAATCGGGCCGATCCTCACGGCGGATAGGGCGATGCGTGGGGATGGTGATGACATCGAGCTTGTAGATTTTGTGGAATTCTTCGGCCTCGGTCATGGCCGTGCCGGTCATGCCCGCCAGTTTGTTATATAGACGGAAGAAGTTCTGGTAGGTAATCGTCGCCAGCGTGCGGTTTTCCTGTTGGATGCGAACGTTTTCCTTCGCCTCAATTGCCTGATGCAGCCCCTCGCTGTAGCGCCGTCCTTGCAACACACGTCCGGTATGCTCGTCTACGATCAGTACCTCGCCGTCTTTCACAATATACTCTTTGTCGCGTGCGAAGAGCGCACGCGCTTTAAGGGCGTTCTCCAGGTGGCGGGTCAATTCCATGTTGTCGTAGATGTTTTTGATGTGGAGCAGCCGCTCCACTTTGTCAATGCCTTCGTCGGTGATGGCAACCGTGCGATCCTTCACGTCAACAGTGTAGTCAACCTCAGGCTTCAGCAGGGGAACCAGGCGGGCGAAGCGTATGTACAGCTCTGCCGACTCGCTGGCCTCGCCGGAGATGATCAGCGGGGTGCGCGCCTCGTCAATCAGGATGTTGTCCACCTCGTCAACGATGGC
>JAJPIU010000147.1 GCA_021324535.1 Pseudomonadota bacterium | reverse complement strand
GCCGCGACCCCTTCACCCTCGCGGACAAGGCCAAGGAGGAGATGCTCAGTCCCGATGTAATTATGGTTGAAGCGCTGGGCTTCTTCCTGCGCGAGGCTCAAGACTTTGCGCGCTCGCTCTGTAAACTTCTCGAACTTATCGTTCACCTGACAATCTCCCCTTTCGTGATGAGAGGGCGGAATCGTGTCCCTCCCACACCAGGTACGTCTGGTATGCCCTTATGATATGCCATGAGGGAAGGTAGCGTCAAGGAAGCGAAGCCCACCGAACCCGCTTACCATTGTCGGTTCCAACGTGCTACGCCTGCCCCGTTGACCTCTCCCCCTGTGATAGAATTATGTTGCTCTGCTGAGCGCCTGCCAAATCATGCGATGATTGCCATCTGCGCCGCCTGGAGATACCTGGAGATACCTGAGAGCAAGCTGTTTTCGCCATCCTGGGGGCGCTCGCTATGGCACGTTCAGCATCGCCGAAAGCGTCAGATTCTCCGCATCATGCGGAGACACACAATACCCCACGGACAGGAACACTCGCTCGACGGTCACAACGCCTCCTCCTCATCCGCTGCGCTTGCGCGCCAGGACGCTTCCTCTGGACAAAAGCCACTATTTGGGAGCAAAGAGTGTTGCTCCTCCTTGATCCCTTATAGTCTATTGTAACGCATGAACGAGGGGGATTGCCCTGTCAAACTGGCCAGGATGGGGGAACATCCATGTGTGTAACGTATACATACGCCACGCTCCCAGCGGTGGCGCGTTCGCCGGGCATGGCAAACTTGAAACGGTCGGTCGCCAGTGCGAGGGGAATATCGCTGGCGGGCATATCGGCGTCGCCCTCGGCGAAGTCGTTCAGGCGGCCCGAGGCCGCCATGCGCGCCAATGCTGCGTCAAGCTCCTCTTGGGCGTTGGGCGCCTCACGCAGCAGCGCGGTCAGATAATCGGCGCAGATCTCGTCTTCCATTGGCGTGACGAGCGCGCTGCCTACCTGTTCGAGCGTAGCGGTTGGCAGCAAAGTGATAGGATCGCCCGTCTCCTCCGCCAGATGGCGCGCATAGGCCGCCGTCGCATGCGCGTTCACCAGCGAACACATGAGGAGTTGTGACGCTCCGCTGGCGTTCATCGCGCCCTGTGTGCCTGCGCCCGTCCGCTGGATGATTACGCGCCCACGCACATCAGTTTCCGTCATGCGCGTCGGTGAGTTGTTGAGGTCGAAGCCGGAGATGAGGCGTCCGCCGACCTCGCCTGCCAGCAACGGCGGCTGCGCCAACGTTCGTCCACGGAGTCCTTCTGCTGTGAGCGCATCGCGCAAGGCAATCGCTTCCTCAACTGTCCGCACGAGGCAGATGGCCGCAGCGCCGCCCGCAAAGGCGTAGGCCGCGACGCTGAAGGCGCGGATCACATCGATCACGATGGTAATGCCGCGCGCGACGCCTGCGCGCGAGCCATGTGACCGCACGATCTTGAGCATATCTTGCATCACGAGTGACTTTCCTGCGCTAGCGAGTCGGCGACTCAAGGTTGAGCAGCCGCCGCAGATGCCAGGTCGCCACACCTGCGTCATCGCCCAGGTACACGCCGTTGACCTTCCGCTGCAATTCGGGGTTGCGTGTGAAGGCAAGGCCACAATAGGCGAAGATCGGGCGCGGCGCGGGTAGTTGCTCGATAGCCTTTGCCATGCGGGTGAGCGCCCGCACCCGCTGTGAGGTGGAGACCGAGAGCGCGATCAGCGCGGGACGCAGGCGATCAACCTCTTTGACCAGGCTATTGGCGTCCACATCCTGTCCCAGGAAGGCCACCCGCGCGCCAGCGCGCCGCCAGAAGACCGCCAGCAGCAACGCATTGATGTCAGCGACATCCTTTGGGCCACAGCCCACCACCACGAGCGGCGCTCGCGACCGCTCCGGCGTCTGGTGGAAGACCGAGTAGAGGAAGCCGCGCACATAGTTGACGCCAAATTGTTCTTCAGGCGGCGTCACCTCACTGCGTGTTTGCAGGTCGCTCAGGCGCGCCAGCGCAGGCGCCAGCAGCGCCACGCAAATGGATTCGACGGTGTGCGAGGTGAGCGCCTCACGCAGAATGCGGTTGGCGCCAAGCGTATCGAACGCGGCGAATGTGCGAATCAATGGGGCTACACTGGCGCGTAGCTCACGTCCGCTGGTCGAGGTAGCCGTTGGCCCCATCCATAGGCGGTCGTTGGCGCTGGATGGAGGGCTGTTGCGTATGCTTGGATAGCCGCCCGAATAGGCGGAGGCGTCACCACCCGGCAGCGAGGGACTGTTCGGCGCAAGCTGACCTGAGGCAAGCGGTGGAAGGGAGGGTGAGCTTTGCCGCGACGCCTGCTCGGCCAGCGAAGATGATGGACGTAGCTGCCCCGTCCAGGAGTGTTCTGCGCTGCTGAGTGGTCGGCTGCCCACGCCGCCTGTGCGCGCGGTAAGTGGCCCATTCGTCGGCGGACGCGCATCCGCCCGCGAGGGATCGGCTCCGCCAGGGGCAGCCTCAGCCAGCCACGCCGGAACGCTCCCTGGTTGCGCCTGGGGTGTTGGATGTGGCGCGGGCGGCTTGGGATGAGTGGGCGTATGGGAAGATGGAGCCGAGGATTCGGGTTCGGCGAAGAATACGTCGGCTGCGGCGTTTATAGCTTCTTTCTCGCCATGCAGATCGGCAAGCCGTCTGGTGATGGGGGCGCTACGCCCAATTGGCCCTGAAGAAGGGGAATGATAGCCCTCGCGCAGCGGCCCGGTCTGGATGCGTGGTCGCCCGGATGGCGTGAGTGAGCCGGACTGCGGGGTCGCATAGGAAGCTCGGCCTGTGGCGCTCGACCCAAGCGAGCCGTCGGGCGCGCCAGGTCGCCCCCGCTCCATCCCGGCTGAGGAGGTATCGGGCCGTAGGAAGCCGGAATGGCTGGAGCGTTGCCCGTTCATCAAGAGGGCCGCTGCCTCGTGTGGCTGGGCGCCATCTACAATCCGTTCACGGAGCCAGAGCAGAGCGATCAGATCGCGCTCCGAATAGCGGCGGGCGTTGGGGCCATCGTCCCCCTCCGGGTTTGTCGCCCGGCCACTGCGTGCGCCTGGCAAGAAAGGAATACCCAACTGTTGCTCCCACGCCCAGAGCGTCATGGGCCGCACGCCCACCATCAGCACAATCGTCGCAAGATCATAGAGCGGTTCATCAGGATAGAGATCGAGTTGGGGAATTTCGGTGGAACGTCCTCGCCCGCCTGAACCACCCGAACCACCGGATTCGCCAGCCGTATAGCGCCCATCATCGCCGCCGCGTGAACCAGGATGAATGCCCATCTATGATCGCCTCCTCAAACCATCTACCCAACCAGCACCACATCAGATCAGTTTGCTCGAATGTTCCTGACGGAAAAGAAGCCTTTGTGCGCCACAGGGGCGCGGGTTTGATACATACCAGGCATACTGTATAGCGCCATGCTACGCAGGACGCTCTGTTGGAAGAATATGGGGATGATTATAGCACGCCAGCCCAATCAGCCATATGCCAATGGTACCGATAGCGCGATCTTCTCAACGATGATGCGTAAACACGAGCGTCGCTAGGCGTCTCAGGAAAATAGAAGCGCGCCTTCATTTCCCTGGCTGCCTGGAGTCAAACACGCAACTTTGGAATCAAAATCGCGTACTGAATACTATCCTGAGACCGTGCTGTGATCAGCGCACACAGGGTGGCTTGCATGTGATACACTCTAAATTATGCTCTCACATAATGGAACTGTCGCTGAATAGCGACCTGGCGTTTCTGGCGCTTGGTGGGGGCTGGTGGTCGGCGGTAGAGCGAGGTTGTCTGGATACCCGTATACCCGGTATGGTGTTGCTGGTATAGCTGTTTTGCTGAATATAGAGGGATTCTGCCCATGCCCATGTTTGACGACGATACCTCTCACGAGGATGAGACCCACGATACGCTCTCCAATACATCTTCGTCGCAAGATGCGACGGATGAGACCAATGAGGCGAATGAGCCGTCTGGTACGCCCGAAAGCGTCGCAAGATCTTCAGCTTCCTCTGATCCTTTCATTGATCCAACCGATAGTGAGCCGCTCACAGGTCAACAGCGTGGCGCTGAGGATGCGGAGGATGAAGTGGGGGATACGGGTGAGCATGAGCAGTCGGCCGATCCGGCGGCGACGCAACCGCTTCTTGCGCAGCAGGAGGCAAGTGGTGTAAATGGCGCCAATGGGGCGCACAGCAGGCGGGCAAGCAGGGAGCAAAGCGAGAATCGCGTTGATGACTCGGTGGATATTCCTGCCGCTGCGCCGATACTCGCGTTGAAAGATCATGTGATCTATCCCTTCTCGGTCTCGCAGCTTGCCGTTGAATCTGGGTATGCGGTGAAAGTAATTGAAGCGGCGATTGTTGGTGACCGGCTGATTGGTGTAGTGGCGCAAAAACCGGTAGAGAAGACCGAAGGCGCTGAGGATGGTGCGCAAGCGCACAATAACGCCAGCGACTCCGACGACGCTGATGATCTTGACGAGCCGCGCCAGCCCAGGCCTGAGGACTGCTATCGGGTAGGGGTGCTTGCGCGCATTGCGCGCCACTCACAGGCGCCCGACGGAAGCATACAGGTGGTGCTACAGGGGCTTGATCGCATCATCATGGATGAATTCGTCAGCGAAGAGCCATTCCTGCGGGCGCGCATTCACGAAGCGCCGGAACTCATTCCCACCGGACTTGAGATCGAGGTACTCAAGCGCAATGTCGCGCAGCTCTTCCAGCGAGTGATCGATCTCGTGCAATATCTGCCCGACCAACTGGCGATGGCGGTCAGCACAATGAACGATCCGCGCCAGCTCGTCTATCTGATCGCCGGGAACCTGCAAATGGAGCTTGCACTCCGGCAGGAGTTGCTCGAACTCGATCCCGTGCGCGCCAAGCTGGAGCGGCTCAACACTTTCCTTATGGGCGAGGTGGAAAAGCTGGAGATCAGCAAGAAGATTCAGGCCGAGGCCCAGGAAGAGATGAGCAAGGCGCAGCGTGAATATTACCTGCGCGAACAGCTCAAAGTCATCCAGAAAGAGCTTGGCGAAGAGAGCGATGAGGCGGCCACTGTCAGTGAGTTACGCGAGAAGATTGAAGAAGCTCACATGAGCGAGGAGGCGCTGAAAGAGGCGAAGCGTGAACTTGCGCGCCTCGAACGTCTACCCTCTGCCGCGCCGGAATACTCCGTTATTCGCACGTACCTCGAAACGCTTGTCGCCCTCCCATGGGACAAGAGCACTGGCAAGCCGATTGACATTGTACGCGCGCGCGAGATTCTCGACGAAGACCACTATGATCTCGTCAAGATCAAAGACCGCATTCTCGAATACCTCTCGGTGCGGCGGCTGAAGGCCGACCGTCAGAACGCTCAGGCAACCGAAGCGACCGAGGGGGCTGCGGCTGCCAAGGCGACTGAGAGCGAGACCCAAAACAAGCGCCCCAATCGCGAGCCGATCTTGTGCTTCGTCGGACCGCCAGGGGTGGGCAAGACCTCGCTGGGGCAATCTATCGCGAAGGCGCTTGGGCGTGAGTTCGTGCGGATGTCGTTTGGTGGCATCCATGACGAGGCCGAGATTCGCGGGCACCGCCGCACGTACATTGGCGCGTTGCCGGGGCGCATCTTGCAGTCGCTTCGCCGCGCGGGAACCAACGATCCCGTCTTCATGCTGGACGAGGTGGATAAGCTGACTGCCGACTGGCGTGGCGATCCGGCCTCGGCGCTGCTGGAGGTGCTCGATCCCGAACAAAACCATGCCTTCCGCGATAACTACCTCGATCTGGCGTTTGACCTCTCCAAGGTGATGTTCATCGCCACGGCCAACTCGCTCGATCCGATTCCCGCTCCCCTGCGCGACCGCATGGAGATATTGGAACTGGCGGGGTATACCGAGGAAGAGAAGCTGCATATCGCGCGGCGCTATCTGGTACCCAAGCAGCTAAGAGCGAACAGCCTGACCGCCGACGAGGTGAAGTTGCCGGATGAGACACTGAAAGCCATCATCCGCACGTATACCCGCGAGGCGGGCGTGCGTGGCCTCGAACGTGAGATCGGCTCTATCTGCCGCAAGTCCGCCCGGCGCATCGCCGAGGGCGGGCAGGGATTGGGCGAGGTCAAACCTGAGCAGTTGCGTGAGCTGCTCGGGCGGCCCCGCCACTTCTCGGAGGTGGCCGAGCGCATTGATCGCCCAGGTGTGGTGACTGGCCTGGTCTTTACGCCAACCGGTGGTGACATCATCTTCATCGAGGCGGCGCAGGTGCCCAACGAAAAGGGGGGGCTGACGCTGACCGGCCAGCTTGGCGACGTGATGAAGGAATCTGCAACGGCGGCGTATACTTATGTGCGCTCGAACGCCTGGCAGTTTGGGGTGAAGGCGCGGTTCTTCGAGAGCAACCAGATACACATCCATGTGCCGGAGGGCGCTGTCCCCAAAGATGGCCCTTCGGCTGGTGTAACGATGATGACGGCGATTGTCTCGCTGGCGCTCAATATCCCCGCGCGTTCGGATGTCGCGATGACTGGCGAGATCAGCCTACGCGGAAAGGTATTGCCCATTGGTGGGCTGAAGGAGAAGGTACTGGCGGCGCATCGCGCGGGCATCCGCACGGTGATCTTGCCGAAGCGCAACGAAGACGACCTGGAAGACCTGACCGAAGACCTACGCGCGGAGATGACCTTCGTGCCGGTGGACGACGCGCGTGACGTGCTGAAGGAGGCGCTCGAAGGCTGGGCGGGCCTTCGCACGACGATAGAAGGTCTGCGCAACACCATCGCGACGACGACAACGGGCGCCTCGCCCAACGTGATCCCGCAGGGGCCAGGCGCGCCGCCCGCGCCGATGCCGCCGTCAAGCTCGAACGTCTTCCCGACGCCACCGATTCAGCGCAAGGAATAGACCACACCCCCACCCTTACCCCCTTTCAGGGAGAGGGGGTAAGGGTGGCGACTATCCGCTTATGTGCGGCGGATCAGCGGAACGAAGAGATCGGCGACTGGCAAGGTAAAGCCTGGGATGACATCGTACCCGTCGAGTGTGTCTTGAGGAAGTTGCGCATATTCCGCCAGCGTCAGGAGCCGCCCCGGCTGAAGGATCACAATATAGGGTTGTGTGCTTGATGCCATACGAACCAACCCTTTCACATCAGCAGATTTTGGATACACCATCATGAGCGTATAGGAGTCCGCGCAGGCGGGCTTGGCGCCTTCGCCCGTAGGCGCTGGTTCACCCGCCTGCCACACCCTCCGGCTACTATTTCACCTTTTCTGAGACGGCCTTTGCCTGGGTGAAGAGCAGCAGATAGTCGCGGCCGCCTGCCTTCGAGTCCGTGCCGGACATATTGAAGCCGCCGAACGGATGGACGCCAACCATCGCGCCCGTGCACTTGCGGTTGATATACAGGTTGCCGACGTGGAACTCACGGGTGGCGCGTTCGATGCGGGAGCGGTCGCGCGAGAAGAGCGCGCCGGTCAGCCCGTACTCCGTATTGTTGGCGAAGGCCAGGGCCTCATCAAAGTCGCGCGCTTTGGTGATCGCCAGCACCGGGCCGAAGATTTCTTCCTGCGAGATGCGCGCCGTCGCGGGCACATCGCCGAAGATCGTCGGCGGGATGAAGTAGCCCTCGCGATCCAGCGGCTCGCCGCCAAGCAGCAGCGTCCCCTCGCCCTTGCCAATGGCGATATACTCCTGAATCTTGCGGTAGGCGTTCTCGTCAACCACCGGCCCCATATAGTTCGCGCGGTCGGTCGTATCGCCCACAGTCAATGTACGGGCAAGCTCGACGACCTTCTTCGTCACCTCGTCATAGACCGACTCGGCAAGGATCGCCCGTGAGCAGGCTGAGCACTTTTGACCCTGGAAGCCGAACGCCGAGGCGACGATGGCCGCTGCTGCCGCGTCGAGGTCGGCGGTCTCATCTACTACAATCGCGTCTTTGCCGCCCATCTCCAGGATGGCGCGCTTGATCCACTTTTGGCCTGGTTGTGGTTGCGCGGCAAGCTGGTTGATACGCAGGCCCACCTCGCGCGAGCCGGTGAACGAGACGAAGCGCGTCAGCGGATGCTCCACCAGCGCATCGCCCACAATGCCGCCCGGCCCCGGCAGGAAGCTCACTACGCCGGACGGTACGCCTGCGTCTTCCAGCAGTTCAACAAAGCGCGCCGCGATCAGCGCCGCCGTGCTGGCAGGCTTGAGGATGACCGTGTTGCCCGCAACGAGCGCCGACGACGTGAGGCCGATCATGATCGCGCCGGGGAAATTCCACGGCGGGATGGCGACGCCAACGCCAAGTGGGATGTAGTAGAGTTCGTTGTCTTCGCCGGGGAGGCGTGTGAGCGGCTGCGGCTCCGCGAGGCGTAGCGCCTCGCGGGCGTAGAACTCCAGGAAGTCAATCGCCTCGGCGGTGTCGGCGTCGGCCTCTACCCAGCTCTTGCCCACCTCATAGATCATGATCGCATTGAAGAGGAAGCGGCGCTCCCTCAGCAGCTTCGCTGCCGTGAAGAGGTAGCCTGCGCGCTCGCTGGCGGGCGTATATTGCCACGTCTGGAATCGCTGATGCGCCGCCTCCACAGCCTCGCGCGCCTCGTGAACGCCCGCGCGTGCGAAGCTAGCCACCACCTGATCGGGATGCGCGGGATTGTTGGAGGTGAAGGTTGCCTCGGTATAGCGTTTCTCGCCGCCGATGATCAGCGGGTAGGTCTTGCCAAACTCGGATTCAAGCTGGCGAAGCGCGGCCTCTTGCGCCTTGATATTCTCTTCGCGGGTAAAGTCGGTCAGCGGTTCGTTGACGAACTCTGGGATGGTGGTTGTGGTCTTGGGTGGGCGTTGCGCTGTGGTCGCCATACGGAACACTCTCCTTTGAGCTGAGGTAATTGCTGTGCATAGACCGGCGCGCGCAAAAAGACCAGTCGCGTGTCGGTGGTAGATAGCATATCTAGGTCATATTGTATCGCAACTCCGCTCTTACTAGCCCGGCAGATGTCATTGCCGCCACCCTACAGCGTCTTTTGCATCTTGAGGCTGTGGATACGCTCGGTAAAGCCCTCGGCCTGCGCCGCCGCGATCAACGCTTGCTGCCAGCCAGGGATCGTCATTTCCATGCGTCGCCCTGGGCTTTGCTGCTGCAACATTTGGCGAAGCGCCTTGACGAGAAACTGAGCCAGCGTGGCATGTGTAGGATCAAGCAACGGCCAGCATTGTGTGATACCACCTGGGTGCGTGCGGGCGATGTAGCGCGCAGCGGCTATCACCACGCCATCAGGCGCGCGGATCACAAGCTGGAGATGCCGGTCGCCGGACAGTCTCCCGATAAGCGCCGCCGCGATGCGCTCGGTCGACGAGACGCGATATTCAGCCTCCTTTACCGGCGCCAGCGCGGCAATCTCCTCAGGCGTAATGCGCTTCGCCAGTTCATAGCGGGGACGCCAGTTGGCAAACGAGGTGTCGCTCATTGTGTAGCCTGCTGGCAGCTCAGGAGCCGAGACGGGCGTATCCTGCGCGTGCGAGAGGGTGAGCGTGTCCTCATAGCGAACGAATCCAAGGCTGCTGTAGAGCGTGACGGCCGGGAAATTTTCCGCAATTACGTCGAGCGTGAGCGCGGTGGACTTCCTTTCGCGCGCGTAGGCGATAGCGGCCTCCACAAGCAGGCGCGCGATGCCACGGCGGCGGTATTCCGGCAGGACGGCGACGTTAGCGACCTCGCGGCGTCCTGCGTCGCCCTGGCGCGCGACGAAGACACAGCCAACGGGCGCGCCGTCTTCCTTAGCGACGAAGCCAGCGAACTGATCGCGAAACGATGGCGAGAGTCGTTGCATGAGCGCAATCACCGGCCAGAAGCGCCTGACGCTTTGCAGTTGCTCGGTGATACTTTCAGCCTCATCGGTTTGTAGACTCCATTCGGGATGATCGGGATATTGAAACGACTTATGCGTCACTTCGATGACAGCAGGAATATCCTGGGGAAGACGCATTGTGCGAACGGGCATAGGATGACTCTCCTTCTTTCGTGCAACACATTGGAGGCATTCCCACATCACCGGATGCGGTAAACTGCCGCCCTCATATTGTCATATCGAGCCTGACGTTCATAACATAAAAGCGGGATCCCAACACTTCTCGGCAGGATGTGCTACGATACCAGCGCGTCACATGACGCAGAGCATCTTCGCCTGGCTTATGAGCCGGATGGGCTAACAGGCGCACAGCATATGATTTCCGAACAGGAGAAACAGAGATGACAAGCGGAAGCGGCGGCCCCCCACCAGTGAGCGGCCAGCCCATCACCATCCCCAGTGGCCTGCAATACATTGATGTTGTTGTGGGGTCAGGCGCAGAGGCGCAGCCAGGCCAGCAAGTCTCGGTACACTACACCGGCTGGCTCACCAACGGGCAGACGTTCGATAGTTCGCGTCCACGCGGGCAGGCGTTTACCTTCAAGCTGGGTGGCGGCCAGGTGATCCCGGGGTGGGATCAGGGCGTCGCGGGGATGCGTGTGGGCGGCCAACGACGGCTGATCATCCCGCCGACGCTTGGCTACGGCGCGCGGGGCGCGGGCGGCGTCATTCCGCCAAACGCCACACTCATCTTCGATGTCGAACTCTTGGTCGTGCGCTAATATCAGGATATTCCATGACCATTGACGAGATATTTACCCACTTCCCTTGCCTTGAAACGCCGCGTCTGCTCCTACGGCAAATCACACCGGGCGACGCGGAGGCGCTCTTCGCCACGTTCTCTGATGAGGCCGTGATGGAGTATTATGGCGATCTGCCGCACCGCACGCTCGACGAGTCGCGCGAGTTGATTCGCCGCCAGCAGGAATGGTACGCCCGGCGCGACGGCATTCGCTGGGGCATCACACGTAAAGGCGCCGACGAGGTAATCGGCTCGTGCGGGCTGTTCAACTTTGATGAGGGTTTCCATCGCGCCGAGATGGGCTACGAGCTGCGGCGCGCCTACTGGCGGCAGGGTATCATGCGCGAGGCGCTGACGGCCATCATCACGTTTGGCTTCAACGAGATGGGGCTGCAACGCATCGAGGCGATCATTGACGACGACAACGCTGGTTCCAAGGGCATCCTGCGTTCGCTGGGCTTCACCCATGAGGGCACGCTGCGCAACCGATTCTTCTTCAAGGATCGCCTATGGGACGAACATTTTTACGGGCTGCTGCGCGATGAATGGAATCCCCAATAGGCTGACTATGGAGTATCATCCCGTCACGCCGAATCGCCTGCCTGATCTCGACCGCTTCTCAGAGCAGCATGGCACGTTTCGCTACTGTTCGTGTATGCGCTGGCGTCTGCGCAGCGCCGAGTATCAGCGTTCCTCGAAAGAAGAGCGCATCGCCTCGCTCGACGATCTTGTACGCCAGGGGCAGCCGGTTGGCGTGCTGGCCTACCAGGACGGCGAGCCTGTCGGCTGGTGTTCGGTCGCCCCACGCGAGAGCTACGCTGCGCTTGAACGCTACGCCGCTCTGCCCAGGCTTGACGACGCGCCTGTTTGGTCGGTGGCCTGCTTTTTTGTGGATCGCAGCGTGCGAGGCCAGGGCGTGACGTTAGGCCTGCTGCGCGCGGCGGTTGAGTATGCCCTTGCGCAGGGCGCGCCCATCGTTGAAGGGTATCCTGTCGAGCCAGACGCGCGGCTCTACACCTACATGGGATCGCCTGAGACGTTTCGCGCGGCGGGCTTTCGGGATGTGACGCCCGCCGCGCAGGCCCGCCGCGTGATGCGTTATACCGTTGGCGACGCTTCCGTATGAGCACTCTGAACCTGCCTGGCGGCGCGCTCTATCTCGGCCTTGAATTGTTCATGATAGAGACGCGCATACAGGCCATCGCGAGCGAGCAAATCGAGATGTGTTCCCCGCTCAACAATCTTGCCCTGTGAAAGGACGAGTATCTGCCCGGCGGCGAGAACCGTCGAGAGGCGATGGGCGATCACGACGGTGGTGCGGTCGCGCATGATGGGTTTGAGCGCCGCCTGGATATACGCCTCAGATTGTGAGTCGAGCGAGCTTGTCGCCTCATCAAGGATATAGACCACCGAGAGATTGTCGGTCGTATCGTTGAAGCCATGTGGGCTTGTGCTCTGTGTATCACAAGTAATACGGTCAACTACTGGCGTGCCTATTGCATGCTCTCCCCCTTGGGATGCCCAAGCGGGCGTGATGGTGTTGAGCGATTCGCGGTTTCTGGGTGGATAAACGCATATGACCGCGCAAGATTGGCTGATAGCCATTGGGATCGTCGCCTTCAATATTGGCGGTTTCGGTGTTGGGTTTTGGCTGGAGATTCGCGTCGCGTTGCTGCGTCGGCGGCTCATGCGGGTTGGACTACCCACAGAGGCGGCAATCGAGCGGATCAAGGATACGCATGTCACCGTCAACAACAGTCCGGTGGTGAACGTTTATCTTACTGTGCGTCCAATAGATCGCTCACCCTTTCAGGCACGCACGCGGCTCGCCATTTCGCGGTTGAGCGTCGGTTCTCTGGAGCCGGGGATGGTTGTGCCTGTGCGCTACGATCCCAACCATCCATCGAACGTCATTATTGTGGAGTAGGGCAGTTACGATCTGCTGCTATAATGGAAGTGACGAGAGCGTAACCGAGCGCCTCACTAGCTCAAAGGAGAACTCCCACGATGGCAAAGCGATACCAACAACCGCCAGCAATGCAGATCGATCCCAACAAGCGATATGTCGCTGTGTTCCATACCGATAAAGGCGACTTCCAGGTGGAACTTTTCGCCAAACAGGCGCCTGTGACCGTCAATAATTTCGTCTTTTTGGCGCGCGACCACTTCTATGATGGGGTGACGTTTCACCGCGTGATCAAGGGCTTCATGGCCCAGGGCGGTGATCCCACCGGCACGGGAACCGGTG
>JAJPIU010000151.1 GCA_021324535.1 Pseudomonadota bacterium | reverse complement strand
TCGTTGGCGTCGAGCGCAGCCTCGAACGCTTCGAGACTCCGGTGGCTTGGCCCTTCCTTCATGGAGATCTCGGTTGAGGCGCACCAGATCATGACGAGCCGGTCACACGTGTGTGCAGACTTGAAGTTGCGCATGTCCGCGCGAAGCTGCTCGGCCAGCTCCCTCTGCACGCCACGCCTGACATTTGGTCCGCTGAGGCGCTTGACGGAGCGCTGGTCGAAGGCGGCTGGCATTGGCGTGATGGACTTGAGAAAGTCGGCGATGGGTTCGATGTGTTCGTGGCGGTCGAGGACACCACACTTCACCGCCGCCTCGTAGGCGTTATCAGGGATGGGATCCCAGGCGCCAAAAACGAGGTCGTCCAGGTTCGCGAGCGGGACAAACTCGCGGATGAGGGGCGACCGGTTTTCTGTCCGCTTGCCAAGACGAATAGTACCCATCTGAGTGAGCGAGCCGATAGGTCGGCCGCTGCCGCGTCGAGCATGCTCGACGCCGCTGATGAACGTCGTAGCGACGGCGCCGAGGCCGACGAGCAGGACGCCAAGACGGCCCGCTGCTGGCTGGATCGGGCTAGGCTTAGGTTCAACAAAGTCTTTTGCTTCCAAGATCACACCTCTCTGGCGGGCGAGCGACATGAGCGGCTTTTGCCATTGCGCTGGCACCCGCCCCGTCCGCGCCCAGTGTTCAATAGTGCTCTGCCGCTTGCCGAGCAGGGCGGCAAGGGCGCTCTGGCCGCCAAAGCGCCTGATGATCCGCTCGGCGGCGTTCAATTTTTGTTCCATGTCAAACAACCCTAACGAACTTTTCGTTGACGTATACCTATCCTAACGATTTTTTCGTTATCATGCAAGGTCGTGGCGGAAAGTGGCAGAAAGACATACCTTTGCTTGGGGAGGCTAGCGCACGCATGAGTTGTGGAGGGGATGGGGATGGGGCTGGCGATCTATCCTGCCACGAAAGCCAGCGCGGCTGCCAGCGCGGCGTAGGCGTCGCTCGTGCGGGCACGTTCGGGTTCACCAGCCGCAACGGCGACGGCTGCCAGCGCCTCGTGCGCCACAGCAACCTGTTCGTTCAGCGCCTCATATGCGCGCTGGCGGGCGCCTGTATGCTCAAGCGCCAGCAGTGTGCGGGCGATCTGTTGCTCGTTGGCGGGTTCGCGTGTGGCGTAGATCTCGGCCAGGGCGGCGCGGTCGTCGCCCTGCGCGTGTTCGAGCGCGTGAATGATGGGCAGGCTCTTCTTCTTGCGGCGCACGTCGCCTGCCTCGGTCTTGCCAAGCTCGCCCGCTGCCCAGATGCCCAGCAGGTCGTCGCGTAGTTGGAAGGCCAACCCCAGCGCACGGCCAAAGGCCGCCAGTCGGTCGCCAACCTCAGAGGCATCTGGCGCGCCTAGCCGTCCGCCAAGCTCCGCCGCGCAGCGCATCAGCGCCGCCGTCTTGCGGTCAATCATTGCGAAGTAGTGGGCGACCGTCACATCCTGGCGATCCTCAAAGCTCATATCGAGGTGTTGCCCTTCACAGATGTCGAGGCAAGCGCGATCCAGAATCCGCCCAGCGTGCACAACCAATGCAGGAGGAGCGCCACGGTCAGTCAGCCCCCATATCTGCGCGCGGGCAAGCGCAAAGAGCGCATCGCCTGTGTTGATCGCCTGTGGTTGTCCCCAAAGCTTCCAGAGTGTTGGATAGTGGTGGCGTTCCTCGTCACCATCTTCGATGTCATCATGAATCAGCGAGAAGTTGTGTACCAGTTCGACGGCGACCGCCGCAGGCATTGCCAGATCAACGAGCGCCAGCCGCTCGGAGCTGCCCTCGCCGACACATGCGCCGCTGGCAAGCGCAGCCAATTCGCAGGAGTAGAGCGTGAGAGTTGGGCGCAGCAACTTGCCGGAGTGCATCTTGCCAGGGGCGAGCGGGGTAAGCGTGGCGTCAAGCCAACCGAGATGATATTCGATCTGGGCAAAGAGGTCGCTGAGTTCAGGTGCGCTTGCCATCCGCGCCTCGGCCAGCGCCACTTGCAACGCCTCAGTGATCGCCCCGCGAAAACGCGCAAGAAGCGCCTGTGCCTCTTGTTTTTGCTGCATGGATCCACTCACAACTCTATTTAGCGTAGGAAGAGCCGCGCTACCAGGAAGATCAGGCCGCCCGCGCCAACGAGAATCGCCGCCAGCCAGCCCGCGCCGATCAGGCCACCGAACCGGCGCGCGGGCGCACAGGCGTCGCAGTAACGTTTCGTGAAATGGTAGCGATGGCTGCGCAGCCCATCGCGCTCGATCTTCACGTCTTCGTCGCGAATGCGCGTGTGCAGGTCATCGCAGATGGAGCGGTGGCAGCCCGCGCAGGTCTGATAATCAATATAATGCGCGAAGACTGCCGTAGACCACTGCTGAGGATGGGTTGGCGCGCCGCACACATAGCAGGCGTAGTCCTGGCTATGCTCAATCAGGCGGGTGGCGCAGGGCTGGTGCTCGTTCAGGGGAAAGTGATCCATGCACAGGCTATGATGACAGGTGGGGCAGCGCCCGGCGGACTGGATGCCGCACTCGGAGCACGATGGTATGGGATAGACGGTAGGCTGCGACATGCGGCAATCCTTTGAGAGAGGGACGCTTGGCTGACGTATATCCAGCCGTCATCAGTGTAGCAAGCCATGAGCCATGCGTCAACCATGACTTTTGTACCCGAAGATCACATGAGGTCAGTGGAGAGGAAAGAACAGCAATGAACGAAGATTTCTGGCGTACATGCGAGGAGCTAATCGCTTTGAGCGAGATTGTGATTGATCGCCCACGCGGCTCAGCGCATCCGCGTTATCCTGCTGTTCGGTATCCGCTGGATTATGGCTACCTGAATGGGACACGCTCAGGTGATGGCGATGGCATAGATGTATGGGTTGGAACGCTGCCAGAGCGGCGGCTTGTCGGTCTGATTGTGACGGTAGATCAGTTCAAGCGCGACAGCGAGATCAAGTTGCTGCTTGGCTGCACGGCTGACGAGATGGCGCTTGCGCTGGCGACGCATCGAACCGGCCAACAGCAGGCGCTCTTGCTCCGGCGTGATACGCTTCCAATGTAACGGATAAACACGTACATCATCACCAACAGGAGACAGTTACACCATGCCACTCTACGAATATTATTGCTCGGATTGTCGCGGCAAGTTCGAGACGCTGATCAGCTATCAGGCGTCGCTGGGCGAGATTGAATGTGCAAAGTGCCACGGAACGCATGTGCGCAAGCTCATCTCTGTGGTGGCGCGTTCACGCGGGAATGGCGCTGAGGGCGACTACGGCGACTACGATAGTTATGACGCAGGCGATAACTACGATGCGGGCGGCTGTTCATGCGGCGGCGCATGTAGCTGCGGCGGCCACTACATGCCCTAGCGCACAAGCGTCAGATATTGTGCCACGTTTGAGCACACCACAACGCAGAGCAGCGCGTCGCAGACCAGCAGCGCGCCCAACGCTCCACGCGCGTTCCACAGGCGCAACACGCTCATCCCCAACAGCACGGCAAGCGTGATAGCGGCCTTATAGAGAATCAGTGCGCCGAAGCCGTGCTGCGCCAGCAGCGCACTCATCAGCGGATTCCCTTCGAGCATACCCTGGCGCAGCCCTAGCGCCGTGCTTACCACGTCACAGACGTTCAGCGCCACATAGAGCGCCGCCAGCCAGGTCAGAAGATGCGCGCGCACACTGCTCACCACACGGCGCAGTATCCGCATGGCTACAATAGACTTCCTTGTGGCTCTTCCTTCATGAAACGTTGATATGCTGCTCATTGCTCATGCTTCTCTCTGTTCATCCTCTGTTCGCTGGCGTCGTGTTCCAAACCGGCGTCACTCATGCTCCTCTCATGTAGCGTGCCATCCTGGGAAGAAACCGCTGATTTTTCGCTGTTCGCCAGTTAACGACCATCCCCATGTGGTACTCTCTGATACTCAGCAGACCCTAAGCAAAATGCGGTAAGGTATTTTTCATGAGAAGCGTCCCCGAAGAACGAGTGAAAGACAGCAACATGACCATGCAGCATGCGTTCACTTTCGGAAAGGATTGGCGCCTATGCGCTCCGCCATTTCTTGGCTGACACATGCCCTACGGCGACATCCGGCGAGAACACTTACCGGATCACTGATCATCGTCGCGCTGGCGATGACGGCGCTGGCGAGCTGTTCCACCTCGACACAGCCACCACAGACCTCCTACCCAATTGCCACCAAGATCAAGCATGTGATCATCATCATGCAGGAAAACAGGTCGTTTGATACCTACTTTGGAACCTATCCCGGCGCCGATGGGATTCCCATGCAAAACGGCGTGCCGACGGTCTGTGTGAACGATCCTGCGACCGGCCAATGCGTCAAGCCCTACCACAACCCCAACGACCTTAACGGAGGCGGGCCACATGGGGCGGCCAACGCCACCGCCGATATTGACGGCGGCAAGATGGACGGCTTCATCGCCCAGGCGGAAAAGGGTCGCAAGGGTTGCAAAGACGTGACGAACCCTATCTGCACCAACTCGAAGTCCACCGACGTGATGGGCTGGCACGATGCGCGCGAGATTCCCAACTATTGGTCATACGCGCAACACTTCGTGCTGCAAGATCATATGTTCGAGCCGGACGCCTCATGGAGCCTGCCCGCGCATTTATTCATGGTCTCGGCGTGGTCAGCCTATTGCTCGCGTCCAGGCGATCCGTCGAGCTGCGTCAACAACATCGTTGGGCCGGTCAACATCAAGCAAGCCGGGCCGGGTGGCGCGGATTACGCCTGGACAGATCTGACCTACCTGATGCACAAGTACAACGTCAGTTGGGGCTATTACCTCTCAAATGGGGACGAACCTGACTGTGAAGACGATGCCATGCTCTGCACCCAAAAGAAGCAAAACGTCAAGGTGCCGGGCATCTGGAATCCGCTGCCCAACTTCGATACCGTCAAGCAGGACGGCCAGTTGAGCAACATTCAGGAGGTTTCCACTTTCTTTGCGCAGGCCAAGGCCGGAACTTTGCCTGAGGTGTCCTGGATTGTGCCCAACGGCAAGGTAAGTGAGCATCCACCCGCGCTGGTGAGTGTCGGGCAATCCTATGTCACCAGCATCATCAACGCGGTCATGCAAAGCCCCGACTGGAGCAGTAGCGCCATCTTCCTGACATGGGATGACTGGGGCGGCTTCTATGATCATGTCGTTCCGCCAAGTGTAGATCAAAATGGCTATGGGCTGCGTGTGCCTGGGATCGTCATTAGCCCCTACGCGAAACAGGGCTACATTGACCACCAGACGCTCAGCTTCGACGCTTATCTCAAGTTCATCGAAGACAACTTCATGGGCGGCCAGCGGCTCGACCCCAAGACGGATGGGCGGCCCGATCCCCGGCCAACCGTGCGCGAGAATGTCAAGATTCTTGGCAACCTGATGAACGATTTCGACTTCTCACAACCACCCAGGCCGCCGATGGTCTTACCCCTGAATCCACCGCCCGGCCCGGCGTCAATCCCCGGCACGTAGCAGTAGCGCAAAGGTAGTCAAGCGACTCAGACGACTCAGGGAGAGCCAGACACAGCCAGACACAGCCAGACACAGCGGCTCCTTGTCCATCGGCCCGGCGCTTCGGGGTCGCCAAAAACATTTGCGGCCCGTTGTACGTCTATAGAAGGCAGGGCTATCGTGTGCTGTGGATATGCGCGCTGAGGAGTTGGAGTTGCTATGTCTGGCGTATCGAGCGTATCGAGTATTCGCCGTGTTATCCTGACGTTCTGTACGTTCTGTATCATTGCGATGGCGCTGCCCCTGGCAGCATGCAATCTTGGGGGCAGCGCCGTTGGTTCTGTCAATGCGCCGCCCACAGCAACACCAACCGGCCCGCACATTGCGCATGTCTTCCCGTTTTCTGGCGGCTATATCGAGCATGAAGTGTTAGGGGGCAACGGAAACATCTGGTTTGTCCTCGATGGAGCAACCTCGCAGGTCGAGGAGATGACGCCCACCGGACAGATCGTCACACCGCAGCAACCCAAGGGCCTTTATGGCCAGCTTGCCACAGGACCAAACGGCAGCGTCTGGGCGTATTACTCCGATGAAGCCAAAGCTTCCGATTCAGCGGATGAGACGATTGGGTTTGTGGTCTTCACCTCTGACGGACAAAACAAGCTCTTCCCGCTCGATACAAAGAACGGCGGATTCGATATAGAGGCCGGCCTCATCCTTGGCCCCGATGGCAATATGTGGTTTTCCGGCGTGGGCGCTGGCGCCAGTATGCTCGGTCGCATTACCCCCTCCGGCTCTGTCACCTTTGTGCGTGCATTTACCCCATCGAATACGACACAGGATATTGGGCAGAACGTTGGCTCACAGATGACAGTGGGGCCAAACAATACCATCTGGTTTGCCAGCGACGCCACTCCTGGCTATGGCTATTATGCGCTGTCGGGTGGTTCGGCCATCTTTGATCCGCCGAATAATACGGTCGTCGAGGGGATGGTTGCAAGTTCCACTGGCGCGATCTGGACGAACGAGGTTTCCGCGCTGGATATTACTATCTCGTCCATCCAGCGTGTCACATCTTCTGGCGCGCTCACCCCGTTTACGACCTCGAATGAGCCGAAGCATATCCAGATTCTCCAATTGCTCCCCGGCGGGCAGGGCGACATCTGGTTTGTCTATGAACTGGATGGCCCCCAGGGGGCAGCGCATGGCGTTGGCTTCTTTACGCCAGATGGCGTCTTCACCACCTACCCGCTTATCAATTTCAATAGTCTTGATATGGCGGTGTTCGGCGCCGATAAGAACCTCTGGGTCGCCGATAATCTCGACCAGTTGATGGTCGTGTATGATCCGCAGTGATCCACGGTGATCTCGGCGGCTAGCCGGGTAGTCATGAATGCTGAAAGCGCCAGGCCTTTGGGCCTGGCGCTTTCGCTCTAAAAGACGTTGTGTTCTCCGCGACGGGGGTGGCTCGCGTGAGCAGGCGCTGATCGCCTACCAGCGCGAGCCGCTGCCGTACCCGCTGCCCGCGCCACGCCGCGAACCGCCGCCCATTTGCTGGTAGCAGTCGCTGCAATAGACGGGCTTGTCACCGCGTGGCTGGAAAGGCACCCGCGCCTCGCGCCCACAGTTGGAGCATGTCGCTGTGTACATTTGCCGCTGGCTGCGGTCTCCATACGAGCCGCCTCCCATGGCTTTGCGCGCATTGCGACACTCAGGGCAGCGTGAGGGGGTGTTCATCAATCCGCGACTGGCATAAAACTCTTGTTCGCCGACCGTGAACAAAAACTCACGACCGCACTCACGACACCGTAACGTCTGATCGGTGGCCAAAATCGTAACCTCTTTCCGACGTGGGCGCGCCTCTTGCGCCCGCGCCAAACCGTCCCCGCGTCTGTTGTTGACCTCTGCTTGAGATGCGTTGAGAACCTGTGATGATACCTGATGACCTTTGGTGTACCACTAGACGAGACCCATTGGCAAAACCCGGTAACACCATGCCGACGCGAGGCATGCTGAACTGTGGGGAAAAACGCTGTGAGGAGAACTGAGAGAACATCGTCCCAATAGCAGAGGCCGATTGATACCCTTGCTTACCACCGACAAGCGTCAAGCGGCGCATGTGTGATCCCCCTTCACGTGCGCAAAAGCTAGTCTTCCAGCCCTGAAAGTCGCCTCTCGTCTGAACCGGAAGTCCTGTCTTCGCGGCAAGTATACCATGAAGACGACCAGCCTACAAGACTTTGCAAGACGAGTTTTGCGCTTTTTGCCGATTTTCGTCTCGCTCTGCAAGAAAATACGCATAATTGCGTATGACTTTGCAGCTATTTGTTCGTTGCGCTATACTGCCCAGTGAGCCAATCGCCCAGGGAATCCTGCGCCATCTGCGTAGGAGCCGGGTGATCACCTGGAACCATTGGGAACCATTGGGAGCGCGATGAGACGATGATCTATCAAATAGATGAGACACATAATTCCCGATTGACCAGTTGGGTAGCGTCAGCCAATCCCCCTGAGACCGACTTCCCCATCCAGAACCTGCCGTTTGGCGTCTTCACGCGCGCCGGTTCATCTGAGGCGCCGCGTGTGGGCGTGGCGATTGGCGACCAGATTCTTGATCTGGCGGCGTGCATGGGCGCCGGACTGCTAACGGGCGAGGCGGCGGAATGCTGCGCTGCGCCTGCTTTGAATAGCCTGTTGGCGCTTGGGTCGGAGGCATGGACGGCGTTGCGACGGCAGATCAGCGACCTCTTGCGCGCCGACTCGCCCGCCTATCAGGCCGATCCACATCTCGGCGAGCGACTGCTCATTCCCCAGGAGCAGGCGACCATGCTGCTTCCCACGCAAGTGGGCGACTATATTGACGGCTACGCCTCGAAATACCATGCGACGAACGTCGGATCGCTCTATCGCCCAGACAATCCTCTCTTGCCAAACTATACCTATGTGCCCATCGCCTATCATGGCCGCGCCTCATCGCTTGTGCCCAGCGGAACGACAATACGGCGACCGATGGGGCAGACGCGCCCGAAAGCCGATGAGCCGCCAGTCTTTGGCCCCTGCGCTCAGCTCGATTACGAGGCCGAGGTGGGCATGCTCGTGGGGCCGGGCAATCCACTTGGCGAGCCGATCCCCATCGCCCAGGCCGAGCGTCACATCTTTGGGCTGTGTCTGGTGAACGATTGGTCAGCGCGCGACATCCAGCGGTGGGAATATCAGCCGCTTGGGCCGTTCCTGGCGAAGAGCTTCGCAACAAGCGTCTCACCGTGGGTGGTCACGCTGGCTGCGCTCGCTCCGTTTCGCGTGGCGGCGTTCGCCCGGTCAGAGGGCGATCCCGCGCCGCTGCCGTATCTCTCTGACGCCGACGATCAGGCGCACGGCGGGGTCGCGCTGACGGTCGAGGTGTGGCTCCGCACGGAGAAAATGCGCGTGGCTGGCATGGCGCCTCATCGTCTGAGCCGAGGCTCCCTCGCCGATCTCTATTGGACGCCCGCGCAACAGGTGACGCACTATGCCAGCAACGGGAGCAATCTGCGCCCAGGCGATCTGCTTGCCAGCGGCACGGTCTCCGGCCCAACGCCTGACGCGCGCGGCTGCCTGCTCGAACTGACCTGGGGTGGACGCGATCCATTGACGCTGCCCAACGGCGAGACACGGCGCTTTTTGGAGGATGGCGACGAGGTGATCATGCGGGCCTACTGCGAGCGCGAGGGCTACGCGCGTATCGGGCTGGGCGAGTGCGTAGGGATGATTGCGTCCGCAGGGTAGATTTCAAGTGCCGCCGCGCGCCAGGGTGGCGTGTGTGGCGTGTGTGGCAGGCGAGGGGGCGGGCGCGTAAACGCGCGCCTCGAGGTTCCTCGCCACCAAGGCCGCCTGCTCGGCCTAATCCGATCTGCTCTCTGGCGTCAGGTGGCGAACAACGATGGACACCCAGAGCACGGCGCTACGCCTCTTTTCTGCTCTGCTGGACATTATGGGCGCTCATATGGCTTACTGAGGGTGGTGAAAGGGAAAACGCTATCCAGGAGGCTCGGCTCACCTATGCGGCAATGGGAGTATCTGTTCATTGAAATGGCTAGCACGTCCGCCCTCATGTATAGACCCCTCGAACTGAAGATACGCGCGATCAATGATCAGAACCTTCCAGACTGGCGCAGCAGCGATCCGATTTCTCCGCAGGCTATCTGCTTTGAAAGAGGACGTGAAGGATGGGAGTTAGTAACTATCTATGAGCAGGAGCGATAACGCATAAGCCTGTTTCCTTGTGTACCCATTCTCACGCTTGTTTTCAAGAGGCCACAGACATGAAGTCGATTTCCATGAAAGTGTTCACAGTATGACCCGCTTAACTATACAATTCCACGGAGAGATCGAGGAGTTTCTGCCGTTGGCCCGGCGTGGGCATATCTTCGCACATGAAGTGGAGGGAACACCTGCGGTGAAGGATGTGATAGAGGCGCTGGGGCCACCACACACCGAGGTCGGCGCCATTCTCGCCAACGGCGCGCCCGTCGGCTTTGCATATCAGGTTCAGGAAGGTGACAAGATAGCCGTCTATGCCGTTTCGCTGGCGGATGTGGTCACGCCTGAGCAGCGTGTCTGCCCTCCCGTGCCCGAAGAGCCGCGTTTCGTGCTGGATGTGCATCTGGGGCGACTGGCCGCCTACCTGCGGATGCTTGGCTTCGATACGCTCTATGAGAACCACTGCGATGACGACGTGCTGGCGCGGCTTTCCAGCGAACAGGAGCGCATCCTGCTGACGCGCGATGTGGGCTTGCTCAAACGCGGCGTGGTGGTCTACGGCTACTTTGTGCGCGCCACCCAGCCCGAAGCGCAGCTTGCCGAGGTGGCGCGGCGCTACCATCTGCTGGGAGGTATCCAGCCGTTCGCGCGCTGCATGCGTTGCAACGGTTGTCTGGCGACTGCCGAGAAGGCCGAGGTGTCCGCCGCGCTGCCCGCAAACGTGCTTACAGACTACGAGGAGTTTCGCCGCTGCCAGTCCTGTGGGCAGGTCTACTGGCGCGGCACGCATTATCAACGTATGCAAGGACTGATCGAGCGGCTAACAGAGGCTGAAGGCGCCTGACTATCCGCATAAAACTCATGGCGCCGCCCACACCTCGGCGTCGTTGAACGCCACATCGGTTGGGTCGGTATTGTCATACGCGAAGACTCCTACCTCGCCACTCTGCGAGTTCGTATCCGTGACGGTCGCCACCCACTGCTCATTGATGTAGAGGTAGATCGTCGAGCCGATGCAGATTGCCGTCAACAGGTTCGATTGCCCCAACCCCGTCCTGACGAGCGAGCTGTAGTTTGCGAGGATGGTTCCTTCATAGGGCGTACCATAGAGGTCGTAATGACCGTCCGCCTGCCGAATGCCGAAGCGATAGGAGTGGTTGTTGAGGGCGGCGCGGAAGATGATGCCGCCCTCATCGCCCGCTTGGATGGTCAACCGCGCCTGAAAGGCGATATCGGTGAAGTCGCGTACCTGCTCGAAGCACAACGCAAGGCCATCGGGTGTTGGGCGGGTCGCGTGGTAGGCTCCGCCGCTGAAATGGCAGCCACCGTTGTCGCTGTAGGTGATCACCGCCCAGTTGTTGGCGTCCTGGCTGTTCAAGGATGAAGAGAGCAGAGGCGCTTTGCTGGTCACTTGCTGGTAGAGCGCCTGCGGATTGATTGTCCCCGGCGTCGCGGTGTTTTGAGGTGTTGGCGTACTCGTCGCAACGGCTGTCAGCGTTGGCGTCGCGGTTGGCGCTGCGCCAGTGGTAGCTGTTGATTGCTGTGGCGGCCTGGTCGCGGCGCTCTGCTGGTGGGTTGTGAAGAGGCTGGAGAGAAACGATCTGGTAGATGGCGTGATTACCAGCCCAGCGATCAGCATTATCACGAGCGCAAGCACAGTCGCCACAGCGAGCGCGCGACTATCGCGTGGCCGTAGACGCCTGGGAAGCGGCGTCGGCGCTGCGTCGGTTCCTCCTGGCGAAACGGGCGAAAATGCTGGCGGAACAACCTGCGGCGGTGGCGCGATCCCCGCAGTCGGCTGCGTGTAGGTCAGATAGCGCGCAGGGAGTGTTGTCGCAGTATCCGGGTAGCGATACATCGTGGCGACCAGCCAGGCGAACGCCGTCTCGGTGTCCTGGTGAACGAAATCGATCAGGGGGCAACCGCTCAGTTGTGGATCGAGCGCCAGGGGATCGCAGTCTTCGGCGAGAACGGCGATCAGTCGCCGTTCAGGCAGAGCGCGCATCTTCTGGATGGCCAGCGCAACCTCATGGCGCACAATGGGGTCAACAACCGCGCGCGGCGACAGGATCAGCAGCGTGAGCGAACGCTCATTGGGTTCAGTATCGATCAGCGCAAGTTGTTCAGGGGCGGGTTGCTCACCAGGGGCGAATGGGGGCGCGAGATAGACGTGTTCGCTCTCCATCACTCCAGGCAGGCCGCGCAGACGCTCCACTAGCGAACCAGCAAAGGCCTCATCTCCCGCGCTCTGGCAGATAAACATACGTGGCGCCGGTTGGACAAACTCTTGCATGGCTGCGCTCCTGTCTTTTCAGCCGGTTCGTGGATAGTTTGTTTAGAAGCTCTGGCACAGTATAGCACAGGTTGTTTATCGTCTGTCGAGCTTGAGCGCCCCCAGATTGGAGGAGATGTGCGCTTCATTATCAGGCGCTCTCATGGGTGCTGTTCCCACACAAGCGAGAGCGCGCCCTCGTCGTCGGCCAGCAGGCTCACCTGGGGAAGCTGCGCCAGCGTCACCAGCAGCCAGCGTCCACCCGCTGCGCCGCCCGCCAGCGTGCAGAGCGTCGCCTCGGTCAGCGGTTCGCCTTTCATCAGCGTTTCCCAGGCGGCAAGCAGCAGCGCACAGGGGATTGCTACCTCGCGCGCCTGCTGGCCCTCGCGCATGGGAGCATACCAGACAACGACTTCGTGTGTGTTGGCATAGAGGATCTCAAACGATCCCGCGCCGACCGGAGGCTTGCATGGCCCGGCCAATGTCCGCAGGTGGCGTAAGACCGCATCGAAGTCGGCAAGGGGTGTATCGCCAGCGGGCTGTGTGGTCTCGGAGGCGATGTGTTGACTCAGTTGAACTGTGCTCTGCTCAGATGGATCAGCGATGGGTCATCGTCCTCAGCGACTAGAGTACAACCAACAAGCCAGTTGATCCGCTACGACGCCAGCTCCTCCCCTATTGCGGCTTTCTCCTCCGACCTGGCAGGCGCGTCTGCCATCGGCCCTAGCTCCTGATTCAGGAAGTCGCGGGCGAAGAGATAAGCGTCGTCCATCCAGCGTCCGGCGGCGTCGAAGTCGAGCATACCTCCGCTATGATGGCTGGGCAGGTTGATGACATGCGTCTCAATCCCACGGGGAATACGCTGCAACGCCTGGCTTAATTGATAATACCCCATCACCTGCGTGATTCGCTCAAAGATGGCCGCCATGCCGTGGCTGGCCGCGTGGTTTTGTGTGTGATTCTGCGCATGGGGCGAAGTGTGGCGTGAGCCACTTTGCGCAGGAGCCGACTCAGGGAGAGGAATGGGGGCGAGCGTCTGCGACCAATACAGACTGTCTTCTTCGCTGCCATCGTAGCCCACTGCCAGCACAAACAGCCGCCGCGCGCCCAGGTTCAACGCCGGCTCGATGCTACAGCTATCCAGCGCGCAGCCATCGGCATAGACGCTATCGCCGATGCGCACAGGCGGGAAGATCGCAGGAATCGCCGACGACGCCAGGATGGGTGGAGCAAGCGGTCCCTCGCTGAAGACGGCCCGCATGCCATGCGTCAGATCGGTCGCGACGATGCGCAGCTTCGCTTTGAGATCGGCGAAGGTGGCGTCACCAACACACCGCTTGATCAACCGCTTGAGGCCAACATCGCTATAAAACGAGGAATAGCCCATCATCAGGCGCGGCGCGGCTGCGGCGGCCACCAGGATGTTCGCCAGCGCGGGGGCGGGCGCACGAAACGATTCGTAGCCGAGCAGCAGTTGCTCGGCGCGCAGGCCACGCCAGATCTCAGCCAGCTTCTCTACTCCTTCGAGCGTGGGATCATTCGCCAGCCAGGCGCCGTTCCAGGCGCCAATAGATGTGCCAATGACGACATCAGGGACAATGCCGCGTTCGAGCAGCGCACGCAAGGCGCCCACCTGAAGGGCGCCACGCGCGCCGCCACCTGAGAGGACAAATGCGGTATACTCACGCCAGCGTGGGCCATGTGGTCGGCTATACGATTGTCCGAGCAACGGTGTAGTCACAGGAGACACCCCGCTGCCAGCTCGCTTCTTGCCTTTGCGCCGTGTACCCTCTTTGTTCTCTTGAAGGGGGTGTATTGGAGGTATGTCTGGCGCGCCTGATGTGGCTGGCTCCAACTCCGGCGCGGGGCAGAGGTTCGGCTCTGGCGCTGTGGCGTCTGATGCTGAGGAGACGATGTATGGTGTGTCCAGTGATGTGACTGGTGTGTCCGGTGTGACTGGTGTGGTGTGTGGTTGCTGTGGTTGCTGTGGTTGCTGTGG
>JAJPIU010000038.1 GCA_021324535.1 Pseudomonadota bacterium | reverse complement strand
TTTGTTCTCTTTGTTCTCTTTGTTCTCTTTGCTCTCTAACATACAGAGAAAGTGTTGGCCGATAGGGTATGGATTAGGGTATGAACGCCATTCTTGCGGTTGAAGCTGTGATTGCCTTCCTGATTGCGCTGACCATCCATGCGGTGGCGCAGGCGAGTGTGGCCGCGTGGCTGGGTGACGTCTCGGTGGCGCGCCAGGGACGGTTGAGCCTCTGGCCGCCTCGGCACGCCTCGGCGGTTGGCATGTTGGTCGCCCTTGTGCTGGTCTTCACGTTTCCAACGCTTCCCACGCTTGGATGGGGCAAACCCATCGAGCCGGATACCCGCAACCTGCGCGTCAACCCTGATCTTGGCCTGGTGCTGATCGCGGTCAGTGGCATCATAGCGAATGTGATCGTTGGCGTGGCGTTGGCGCTTGGCCTTCACTTCATCCCTGGCTACGGCGCGCTCGATACGTTTGTCAATCGCTGTGGCGGAGTGGGAGCCACCTTGCAGCAATGCCTCAGCCAGGCGCAACCTATCTATCTGTTGCGCATCGAGCAATTTCTGGTCACGCTCTCTGTGACGAATATTCTGCTGGCGCTGCTCAACATCATCCCGCTCTACCCGCTTGATGGCTACCACATCCTCTTTGCGTTGCTGCCCAACCGCGCTGCCGTGCGCTTCCGCGACTTCCAGCCGTATATGGAGTTCACCCTGCTGGTCATCTTCTTCCTGGTTCCCTATCTGCTGAGGCTGATCGGCCTTGGCTTTGATCCTGCCGCTTTCCTGGACTACGTTGCGACCGTGATCAGCTTGAAGATTGCTGGCGCCGCGTATGGTTTTTACCTTTTGATATAACCCAGTTCACATGACAACGCCACAGCACGTAAGGGATGATTCCAGAATGGCAGACAGCGCGACAAGCGATGGCGACAGGGATACAGGGCCGTCACGTGGGATGCTTGCCGCTATGCACGCCGCGCGCTATCGTGTCTGGCAGGTGTGGCGCTCACTGACGCCGCGCCCGCTCGACGCCAATGACCGTGCGATCCTGGAGCAGACATTGCCCCCTGGTGGGCGGGCGCTTTTCGCGACAATGAGCCTGAATGATCAGCGCCACAGCCTGACGGTGTATCGCGCGTTGCTGGCGCGTGGCTGCGCCGACCCTGAGATGCTGGCGGCGGCGTTGCTGCATGATAGCGGCAAGGGCGGCGGGCGTGTGCGCTTCTGGGTGCGTCCGCCTGTAGTGTTGTTGAAAGCGTTCGCGCCGGGCGTGCTGGCCTGGCTGGCGCGAGACGACCACTCCTGGTTCCGGCGCCCGTTTTACAACGCCTGGCGCCACGCGGAGATTGGCGCTGACCTGGCCGCCGCCGCCGGATTGACGGAGCGCGTCGTCACGCTCATCCGCACACATCACCAGCCCAACGGCCCCGCCGCCGAACTGCATGCCGTAGACGACGAGGTGTGATCTCAGCGATCTGAGCTGCCCTCACAGCAATGGCGTGGGATGCAGCAGAAAGTCGAGCGTCATCCAGAGGCTTTTGGCGTGCGGGTAGAAGATGATTGGTAAGATAATCGCAATGGAGAAGCCAATGATGAACTGCGGAAGCAGTGGGTAGCCCCAGACGTTGAGCATGAAGATCAGCACGCCGACCAGCAGTTCCACCACCACAAGGTCAACCGCCATTGCGCCCGTCCAGTAGCCTTCCTCGCGCTCGTAGACCCAGTGGCACACGGGGCAGGTGTCATACATGGTGAGTGTCCACGGGCGGCGATAGAGTTTGCCCTGCCCACAACGCGGGCAGCGCAGCCGCACACCACGCCACAGCAGCAACAACGGAATTGGTAGCATACGAGGCTCTCCTCGGTTTTTGATTCTCTTCGTCAAGCGTCTCTTTTCGCAAAAGCGCTTCCTTCATAGAAAACTATACCGCAATGTTGGCGCCGAGGCCAGCGCGGCGCGTCTCCACTGGCGCGCCGCCGACGCCATCAGCCAAAAAGTCCCGATTGGGCGACCAATTCTTGCAGGGGGCGTGGCAGCGCGCTATAGTGGGCTGTGGTACAGAGTAATGACTAGAGAGTAATAAGTTGGGGATAGGGTGAGCGGTTGGCGCCGGAGGACGGAGGGTCAGGACGCTATGGGAGAGCAGGCGAAACGCTTTGCGCTGTTGGTCGGCGCGCTCTGCGTGATGGCGGTGGCGCTGGTTGGCTGCCAGGTGTCAGGCTCGCCAGGCGGATCAAACACCGGCCAGACCTATATCATCTCGACGCCGAACGCCTCGCAGAACTCGCCAACGCCGACCTTCCCGCCTTTCACCGTTGGCGCGTGGCCCTCCAACTATTCGCCGAACAATAACGATACGATTACCATTTATGTGCTGTGTCGGGTGCAGAACCAGAGCATGAGCGGCCCGGCGCAACCCCCAGGCACGGCGCTTCCCGTCAACCTCAATGTTGGCTATCCCATCGATCAGACATTTTCGGGTTCAACCGACGCGAACGGCCTCGCGGCCATCGTCGTGACTTTCAACGATCCACGGGCAGGATATCCAGTGACAGTCACAGCGACGGTGACGTATCAGGGCACGGTCTACACGGCACAGACGTTCTTCACGCCGTCGCCCGCCAGCCCGACGCCGACGCCCACCACGCCCACACAGCCCACGCCCCCCAGCGGCACGACAACGCCAACCACCGGCGGGTGATATGCTTGGATACGATTTGAAGATGCGCTCAAAAAGGAGCAACACGCATGGCGACCGATCAAGATATCATCGCATTAGAAGCCAGGATGAGCAGGCTGGAAAATTTGTTTCAGCGGCTGCTCGCCATTCAAACCATGTCGCAGTCTAACGCTGACGGGCTGGCGCAGATGCGCGCCCTTTTGCAGGAGATCAGCCCCAAGGATCGGCCAGAGATGCAGGCCATCCGCGAGGCGCTTGCTGCGGGCAACAAGATGAAAGCCATCACACTCTACCGCAGCGCCTTTGGCGTAAGCCTGCAAGAGGCTCAGGCCGCTGTAGACGCGATGTAAGATAAACAGCACAATAGGTCAAGCTCAGGGGAGTAGCCTCCCCGCTCGCTCTGCTCGTCTGCATTCACCAATAGCGCCAGTGTCTTGTTTTCTGGCGTTGGCGCATTTATATGTCTATCTCTGGTCTTGTAAGCGTATACAGGTTGGCGTCAGCACTGGCGCCAACGTGATTGTGTACCGTTGCCAATGCCTGCCTTTACCGATACGTCTTCTTGCAGGGGTATACTAAATGCTACAACCGTCTATCGTTGCAATAGTAGCATATGAGAGAAGCAGGCATGAATGAAGAAACGACCACGGCGTCAGCGCCTCAACCCATTGGCGAAAAGTGGGGCGACCCAATTGATGAGGCGCGCAAGCAAGAACTATGGCATAGGCTGCATGTGTGGTGGGACGAAGCAGATCACGGCGGACGCAAAGGCCCATTTGAGAAGGAACGCCTGACAGGTGCGGAAGTATTTTGGCTGGCCGTGTATGCGCTGGCTGAGTGTGAGAGGAGGAAAATGCCAGCCAACTATGTGGATGCTCGTCTCTCCATTGACAGGATGTTGTTGGAGCGCGCGGAAGGCAATCTCCGCTTCGCCTCAGCGAATCTCAAACCTGTTCATCCTTTCGACCTCTCTCTTCTGGATGTGCAGGCAGCAGACCTCCATGAGGCGCAACTTGAAACGGCCTTCCTTCGGGGGGCACACCTGGAAGGCGCTAACCTATTTGGAGCGCAGTTGGAGTATGCAACCCTTCGTGAGGCGCATCTAGATGGAGTTGACCTGGAAGGAGCGGAGCTGGGCGGCGCATTCCTCGCACGAGCCTCTCTGCAAGGGGCAAATCTGTTACATGCCTCGCTAGATAAGCGAACAGATCTAACGGACACGATCCTCACCGATGTGCGATTGGATAGAGTGTACATTGACAACACCAATTTGTCAGTAGTGGACTGGATGCGTGTCCCTGTTCTGCAAGATGAGCGTATCGCTCGCCGTGCCAGGTATGGAGACAAGGCGTCTCCCGATAAGCGAGGCAAACGCAAAGATCGCACCACCCGCAAAGAGGAATATCAAGCAGCGGCGCGTGCATATCGGCGATTAGCAGTGGCGCTACAAGACAACGGGATGAGTGAGGAAGCCGCCAAGTATGCTTATCGTGCGCAGCTCATGCAGCGGCAGGTATTCCGCTATAGCGGTTGGTCGGCGCTGGGCAAATGGCTCTTCTCGTGGTTCCTTTGGCTGATTGCGGGCTATGGCTATCGCCCTGGCCGGAGCGTTGTGATCTACCTGGGCAGCGTCGCGCTCTTTGCCGTAGGCTATTATCTTCTGGGCGCGACGATTGGGCCACATCTGTCGCCTTATGAGGCGGCGGTCGTCAGCCTGACAGCATTTCACGGACGCGGCTTCTTTGCCACTGCCTTCCAACCGGGAGATCCGCAGGCGGGGCTGGCTGCCCTTGAAGCGGTGTTTGGGTTGCTGATCGAGATTAGCTTCATCGCTACCTTCACCCAGCGCTTCTTCGGCTCGAAGTAAGCAGGTATGCAAGGCCAAAAGAGAAAACCATGAGCAACACAAGCACAAACCGACAGCATCTCCACTATTCGATGGTGATTCAGTGGTCAGATGAAAACCAGGCGTATATCGTCTCCATCCCTGAGTTCCCCGGCAACCTGACACATGGCGACACCTACGAAGAAGCGGTCAAGCAAGGGGAAGACTTGATCGAGTCGCTGATCATGTGGACACAACAGGACGGAAAGCCCTTACCTGCGCCTCAACTCTTTGCGACGCCCTCTTTGCCCTGACGTTTAGGCTGTTCCCTCGCGCCAATTGGCGTCAGGGTTGGCGTCAAAGCCTTCTGACAGTCAGAACGAGCGTCGATAATTTCAGGGCGCAAAAGGTGAAGCCCAAGGGAGTAGCCTTCCCCTGGGCTTCGTTGTACCGTCCCAAACGGTATGCCTGCCGCGAGCCATCGTGACGCCTGCTCGTCAAGAGGATATACCATGCTCTACCTACTGAGCTACCTCCCGATGAATGGCCGGGAGGGCCGGTTATGATCCGGCGACCCTGGTATGCGATGCGCAGACTGTGTGAACGGCGTCGGGCGGCGATTTTTGAGCTTGGAGTAATACGCTGAGGTGTGCGACAGCCATCTCGATGTCAGACACTCCTGGCTGCATCTCAGGCGTCCAACGGAGATGGGCATGGGCGCGTGTGCGCCGTGATGTTGATCTTCAGTTTCAGTCTGTACTCCGCAGTCAGTATAGCCCATACTGTGCGCAAACGCAAGGGGAATGCCTACCCCCCACCCCGCCCAGGATAGGAGAGAAGTGAAGGAGCGCGCTCAGGTTTTCGCGCCAGTTTGATATAAGACAATCATGATCGAGGTGATCAGGAATGCGCCGATGTATTGATAATCCATATGCGACGAGGTGAACTGGCCGAGCGGCTTCCAGTGCGTATCGGCCCAGCGGCGCAACGCGATTAACTGCGGCAGCACGCCCGGCTTGGGATGAAACACCGCGATGATCAGGAAGATACGCCTGTGCTTCGCGCCATACGCGGCCAGCGTCGCGAGCGAGAGGTTGTCGCTGGGTGAGTCGGCGTCGAAGTGGGCTGGGCCAGACTCCGCTTGCAGGTAATACGTCATTGGCAGCATGCACCACGAGCCGGGATAGCAGGCGATTCCGTCGCCCGGCTGGTAGCGTTGCTCGATCCATGGCGCGCCCGTATGCAAACCCTGCGTATCGGCGCTGGCGTAGTAACCCTGCGCCTGGGGCAACGCCATCGCCAGCAGCGCCAGCCCCAACACAGCCGTCAGTCCCCAGGCCAGCCAGCGTTCGCGCATTCTGCCCAAAGCCAGGGATGTAAGGGCAGCCAGTGTGAGCCGATACAGCAGCGCCGCGCCCAGCGCGGCCAACAGGCAGAACGCCGGAATCGCCACCACCAGATAGCGGTCGAGAAAGAGATGCGCGTTGAGGAAAGGCTGTGTGAGCGCGAAGCTAAGCGCGATGGGCACAACCAGCCAGCAGAAGGTAAAGAGGATGGCAAACGCTGTCCGCGCGTCGGCTGGCGCCGCATCCGATCTGTTCCGGCGCGCTGACTGATGTGTTTTCGAGCGGCGAATCTGCATGCGTTTGTTCTTCGTACCTGTGCGTCGGGTTGGCGTCCAGGCTTGATTCATCCTCAGCGCCGGAAGCGCCAGCCCCAGGATGATCGCCAGCGCGCTGAGCGTTGCAATCACCGCCAGATAGAGCCAGCTTCCGTCACTGACCGAGACCAGGAAGAAGCGCCCCAGTTCGCCGAAGGTGGCCGGGCCAACCCAGGCGTTGTGGCCACCGTGCAGCGCCGCCGAGAGCAGCGGCAGGCACGCCACACCAATGGCAAGTACGCTGAGCATGAAGGGACGCTGTGCGCGTTTCGCCTGTTCGCGCCACGCGCCAATCACTGTGGCAGGCAGAAGCAACGCCAGCCCAAACGAGACCACCTGCGCCGCCAACATCAGCGCCGTGAAAAGCTGCGCATAGGCGCTGAGCGTGACCATCGCGACATAGAGTATCCACCAGCGAGAGGCAACGAGTCGGCCCCAGCGTTCGTCTCTTTCCGCTGGGCGACCTAGCGCGATGGGCGTTTCTATCGCCGCGACAAGCGCATACCAGGATGCTGTGGTGAAGAAAACCTCCATACTGTACGAGCGCGCCTGCTGAGCGTAGTAAAGTTGGAGCGGGTTGAGGATGAAGAACATGGCGGCGATCAGCGCGGTTGCCCAGCCGCCAAGACGCTTGCCCAGCGCGAAGACGGCCACTGCCCCCAGCGCCGCGAAGATGGCCGAGGGAAGACGTAGCCAGAACTCCGTCGGGCGCAGGCCGAACAGATGAAGCGCACGTAGCCAGCCATAGAGCAGCGTGTAGTACAGCTCCATATTTGGCTCCGGCCCCCACATATCGTGCCAGACCTGCCCAAACGGCCGGTTGGCGAAGACATACGAGAACGCTTCGTCGAACCAGACATTAACGCCGCCCAACTGATGGAGATCGAACGCCAGCGCAATCACCCCTACAAGGAGGGCAGCCAGCCACAGCGCATAGTGTTGCAGGCGCGATACTGGCGATGCCGGTGACGCTGGATGTGGCCTGCTTCCATTCAGGCTAACCGTGCTTCGCTGTGGCGTTTCCTTGCGCGCACGCTTAGTTCGTTGCGCTTGCCGCACGCCTGGCCTTCCCATTCCGCCGTCTCCCTGTCCCCGCCGCTACACCATTCTGCTTATATCCAAACGAAGCACAACGGGAGATTGGTGCGGTCAGAAGCCAAAGCGGAGATCAAGCGGGAACTCCGAGTAGATGCTCACGCAGAAACATGAGTGTACGCGCGATGATCACGCGCGAATCGCTGGTATCATCCACGATGTCAAAGGCATGTCGCCCATCTGGATAGTTGATTAGCTCAAATGGCGCATTGTATCGTAGCGCCTCAGCGATGAAGTAGTCTACCGCCTCGTTGATGCGGAGGCGGTCTTTCCCAGGGCGCACGATGAGCATCGGCGGAATGGCATACTCCGGTCGGTTCAGGTAACGCACAAGAGAATACGCTTCCAGCGTCTCAACTGTCTCGGCTGGGTCGTTCTCATCGAGCAGATGCGTGAGATTCAGTGGCCCATAGTATGAAACCAGGCAACGTATCGCCGCCATATGCTCGCGCACCGGCAGGCACATCCCGATGGGCGTATGGGCCGAGCATGCCCAAACGGCCATCCTTGTTGCATCTATGCCAAGTTCACCCTCATGCGCTTGCACGTAATGAACAGCCTGGCGCAGATCATTCGCTACCAGCGACGCCTGGGAATAATCAGCCATTTCACGGTGATCACAGACTATTGCGGCGAGGCCATGCGCGGCTGTCAAAGCGCCCCAGGAGCAGTATTGCGCCATCTGGCGGTCGCCCGCGACGAAGAGGACGGCAGGCGGGTATGTATAGTTGGCAGGCGCCACATCAGGAACGTAGATGTCCAAGCGCATCGTTTGTTCAGCGCCGACCGTGTACACGATGTCGCGTTTGATCGTGACGGGTTGTGTTTGGGTAGGCGCATAGACAACGGGCATTCGGCTTAACTTTTCGCGATTGGGAAGTTCCGCCATGAGCATATCTCCTCTGGCGCCGCTGGCTTAATTTTTCCGCTGCTTGTCTATTCTGCTGAGATGAACCGCACAGGCGCATAGCCGCTGGCTTTGCCAGTCACCAGCAGACCATCATCTACGCTGGTGTAGGAAACGCCTTGCCCATCGAGGTATGCTGCCGTCAGGTTGAGATCGCCCACGGCCACCGTCACGGCGCACATGCCCTTGCCCGCCTGAGCCCACCGCTCCCGAGCAACGCCGTCCGTCGTCGGCTGCGCCAGCGTGATGTGTTCGCCTGATTCCAGTGGCAAGGTGAGGGTCTGCGCGCCAAGCCAGGATGTTTCGCTGGGTGTCTCGCTTGTGGGTGAGAGCGCATATGCCTGGGCGAAGCGTTTGCGCAGGGCAGCGAGATCATCAGTGGCGATGACGACATCCGCCAGGCGAAGGGCGCCGTTTGGATGCGGCGCCAGACCGCTACTACCTGCCAGTTCACGTCGGTGCTGTTCGTCTGTGGTGTTGTGCTGAATCAGGAACGGCAACGGTTCGGCGGCTGCCCAGAGATCATCAGTTCCAAGCGTCGTCACCTGCCAACCGCGCGCCTGGCCATCTGGCGCGACCAAGCGCCCCAAGCGTGGCCCATACGCTTCTGCTCCACGTTCCCACATTGCCATCGTCTCGTCGGTGATTGCCTCTGATTGTACGGCAAAGCCTACCCAGCCCTCACCTCGCGCATGGCGCGCCACAAGCCCAGGCGAAACCACCTTCGAATCGGCAATCGCCAGCAGTTCGAGATAGCCATCGCCCAAAATGATGATGCGATTCTGCGTCCCCAGGTGAGGATGTTTGCCACCACCTGTGACGAAGAAGCCGAGCCGCGCAAACGTCGCTTCGAGCTGCGCGAGGTCGTTCCCGAAGACAATCACATGATCAATACGTATCGGCATAGGGTGCGCTCCTTTGTAGCATATGTAGCATGTGCATATGTAGCATGTGCATGTGTGTTATGCCTGTATGTCGCTTATGGCATTCAGCGCCGCCGCCCATTCACTCAGCGGCGGGCAATCGGCTAATCGTCTGGCTGCCCAGGCGCGATGGAACAGATCGCGGATAGGCACGCCCCACACCGCCAGCGCCAGACGTATTGCTTTCAGCAAGATCGAATGCTCGTCGTGCGCCGCCTGCATCTGAAACAGCGCTTCTGCGCCCGCTGGCGTGTGCAGCCGCACGGCGCCCTCACACCAGACGAGCAACTCCGTCAGCAGCATCGCTCCTGCGTAGCGATCCCCAAGCGGCCCCCACAGGTCATCTTCGCTTCGGGCGCCCCAGCCAAAGCGCCTGCGCGGCATGTGGCCCAACCACGGCGGACGATACCCCAGCGTTCCCTGGCTGGCAACCGGCGGACGAGGCAGCCCTGGCAGATACACGCCTTCCAGGTCAATCAACTCCACGCGCGAGCCATCAGCCACCTCAGGCGACAACAACAGATTATCCCCCGCTAGATCGGTATGTGCGCCGCCCAACGTTTCAAGTTGCGCAAGGCTCTGCGCAAGTGAGCGCGCCAGTGTGAGCGCATGGGAGCGTGTGTACGCCGCGCTGGCGAGTCGGTCGAGCAGCAGATCGGCCCAACTGCGACCGAGTAGCCAGGGCATCAGCAAGGCGTATTCGAGGTCGGGCCAGCGGGCGATCAGCGCGGGATCGCTCTCGCCTGTGAGGCAGCGCCGGTTGGCTGCAGCAAAGCCAGGGATTGCCGCCAGCGAGGCCAGCGCATGCGTCACGGCGAGGGCGCGTGCGCTGCGATAGGTAGGTTTGGGAACCTTCAGTGCGAACAGCCGCCCCGAGCCGACCTGCTGCAACTGATAGACCGTCGCCTCGCCCCCTTCGAGCGCATAGACCTCGCCCGATGTGGCAGGCAGCGCCGGATGCGGGGTGAAGGTGTACTCCTCGCCGCCGATGACAAGCGGCTCTAACCAGAACTCTACACGCCTCATACTCCGGTTACTTCATCTGTGTGGCGCTGGATGCGACAAACGCTAGGCGCATCAGATCGGCCTGATCGCCTGGGAAGAAAAACTTCGCGCCAGGCTCCAGGTGATAGCCGTAATCGTTGATGCTCTGGCGATAGGTCTCCGGCAGGGGCGACGCCAGCGAGAACAGGAAACGCGCGTAGGGATTGTGGAGTTCGTCGCGTTTGCGCGCGCCCTCCCAGTTTGTCCAATCGCGCACGGGGCGGCGCAGCAGGTGATCCGCCACGTACACATGCTCAACCAACACCGGCCCATCCTTCACACGCATCTTCTGGATGCGCTCGATGATCGGCGTGGGGTCTTGCGTGGTGAAGCCCGCGTCGGTCAGGTGGCAGACCAACGGCGCCGGGCCTTCCTCGAATTCGGCAAGCTGGCTGGTAAGCAGGCGCTCGACGGCGGTGAATCCAGCGACCATATCGGTCACGCCACTGGCAATGATCTCCGGCGTGCCAGCCTGCGCCAGCGTCGGCAGATCGCGCACACCCTGAAGCACATCAGTCACCTGGCGGCTATACGCCAGAATCGCGACTTTGTAGCGAGGCCGCAACACACCGCTCCGCATGCAGCGCCGCGCCATATCGCGAAGCGACGCCGCAAGCAGCCGATTCACCATGCCGATCTTTGTCGTATCGCCGCATGGCTCATTCATCGAGTCGCTTGCGTCAATCAAGTAGACGACGAGCGCAGGGGTAAGTGTGGTAGCCGGTTGGGTATACATGGTCGTCTTCTCCTGATCTTCTGAATCTTCCCCTGATTAGAGTTGCACCTGCCAGATCGCCGTTCCCCATTTGTTCGTTGTGACTGCCGGGGTTTTCCCCTGCTTGGGTGTCGTGATAGACGCAATGTAGGGGATCGCCACCCAGACGAGTCCGGTGTTCGTGGTAGGCGAGAGCGTCGTCATGGCTGTTGAGGTACCGTCTCCCCAGTAGGCGCCCTTGAACGGGACAATGCTCTCCGAAATAGAAACCGTACTGTCCGGATGGGTGAGACTGGCCGCCTGCTCATTTGCGTAGTGCGGCGCATAGAGCATACCTGGCTCATCGTTTGCATTGGAATATTGCGCAAACACGCCGACATTGCCGTTCGTATCTACTGCCAACCCTGGATAAAAGACATAGAGTCCCGGCGCGCCAAGCATCTCGATCTGGTTCAGGCTGAGGCCAATACCAGGCGCCGTCGCTCCCTTCGCTGCGCCCGGCCCATACACAATTGGCGTGACCTCGAACCAGACAACAGCGGCGCGGGTAGCAATCTCACCGTTCCAGTTGACGCCAGTGGAAAGGGCCGCGTAGAGATGCTGATTGACCCAGAGCAACTGAGAAATCTGCGCGTCGCCAGTGTGGAGCAGGTTTCCGTTGCGTTGCAGGGCAGGGAAGGGATCGGCATAGGAGATGGGCAAGCTAAAGACGCCACTGAGGACGCTCAGCGCCGTGGAGGTGGCCGTCACCCCACGGATTGCCCAGATGGCGACGCGGTTCGAGGTCGCCTGGGGATCGGTCGGATCGGAGTCATCGCTCATCAGCCATTCGGTCGTATCATTTGGCCCCGCCACCGTCGGAGTCAGGTTGAGCGCAGGGCGCCCCTGAGTATCGGTAAACCCGGACAACAGGGTGATCTGCGCCGCGTTCCCTCTGGCGAAGGTCTCCAGGGGCATAGCCCACACATCGGCTCCCAGGCGTGGGCGTGTGGCATTCAGTTGGCCGCACCCATAGCTGACCGCGCTGATGAAAAGGTCAGCGCCTGCCAACCCAATTTGCGGATCATCCGCCCAGTTGCAGGGGTGAGTCGTATTCGGCTGAAGGCTGGAGAACTGGAACAGATACCAGCCGCTCAGGATGTCGGTGGAGGAGCTGATCGCGACATCAAACTCTCCACTATTGACATTGCCTTTATGTATTCGCACGGCGTTGACCACCAGGATCCAATGGCTGTCCTCGGCGCCGCTCCCTTGATCGAACACAATGTGTGGCTCACCAAGCTCATCGTTTTGCTGCACGAATCCCTGGAAGAAATTGGCAAGACGAACTGTGAACGCTTGTGTGACGCCGTTCGGCGTGGTCGCCTCGGCGAACAACACCCCGTTGACTGCCTCGAGGACATAGCCCCCACCGCTCGCGATGCTGTTGGAGAAGAGATCAGCCGTGCCTGTCTCAGCCTGACCCGCTCCCGCTGTTTTTGTTTGCTTGGGAATGGCGACGGTGCGGGATTGCAGGCTTGGTAAACCCATGCCAACAGTAATTGCTTGCGTCGCTGGCACAGAGGGAAGTGTGCTATTCGATCCCGAAAAGCCTGCATCTGCCTCCAATGCCGTGGGCAACGCCAGCGAGGTAGTCAGCTCGTTTGCGGTCATGCCGTTTGCCACACGAGGGACGTGGCTGAGCGGGACAAAATTGGAGGATGGCGATGGGTTGATATTGATACTTGTCGTGGTAATATGTGCGGCCACTGGGGTCAGTAAGGTTGGCGGAGTGACCTGTGAGGCGATGCGCGCAATGATGATTCCTGCTCCCACACTGACAAGCAGCGCAGCCACCAGACCAATTGCTACCCACCGCCAGTAGGGTGGCAGGCTGATGCGTTCCGGTGGAAGTGGCGCAAGCTGGCCATCCGGCTCACGATAGGTGGGTTGTTCGGTGGCCCGTGTTGGAATCCCCTGAGGAAGAAGCGCCTGCATCGCCGCCGTATCTGACATACCCGACAATCCACCTGATGTGCTGGCGGGGCCGAGCGCGCCTGAGGTCGCCTGCACTGGTGACGCATTCGTTGGCGTGGTGGCGTTCAGGGGCGCCACTTGCGGCGCCATCCCTGATGCGGCGGGAGGTAGCGCGCCGGATGTCTGCGTAGACATAGCAGATGGAATGGCAGCGCCTGGTGTGGTAGGCGGAACAAATGCGTTGGGCGCGCCGGAGCTACCACCGAGCAGCGAGCCGCTTGTCACCACGGCTGTCGTCAGGTCGGGGGCTACCCCTTTACGGATGGCCGTTGCGAGCGCCTGGGTGAACTCCCAGACCGAAGGGAAACGCTGGATGGGGTTCTTGGCGAGTGCCCGCGCCAACACCGTAGAGACGGCCTGCGAGAGCGCGGGATTCACCGTATTGGCGAGCGGGGCAGGCACAGACATATGCTGGTGATACAGTTCGGCAAGTGTGCCGGTGAAGACGTTATGGCCGGTGAGCAGCAGAAACGCTACCCCGGCCAGCGCATATTGATCCGACGCGGGTGAGGGTGAACCGGTATATTGTTCCGGCGCGGCGTAGAGGGGGGTGCCTGCGATGCTGCTTTGCGCCGACCATGTGGTGAGGCGCGCCAGCCCAAAATCTGCAAGCAACACACTCAGTCGTGTTGACCCCTGGGCAGATGTCAACGCATCCTGCTGCGCTGCTCCTGGGGTCTGCGAAACATCCACGGTGGGTGAGAGGAGCTTGACCAGCAGGTTTTGCGGCTTCACATCGAGGTGCATGATGTGATGATCATGCGCATATTGCAGGGCGCCGCCTGCCTGTAACATCAGCGAGGCGACCACCTCCGGCGAGATGCTCAGGTTGGTAATGTCTATATTGGCAAGCGATCCGCTTGGCACATACTCCATCACCAGATAGTGCAGACCGTTCTGCTCACCAAAATCGTAGATAGGTAAGATGTGTGGATGCGAGAGCGCGGCGACGGCGCGCGCCTCGCGGGTGAACTGCTCAACAGCTTTGGACTGCGCGCCCGCATTGACGCCAATGCCCGATTCACCATGGATGACCTTGACGGCAACCTGCCGGTTGAGTTCGGGCTGCTCGGCGAGGTAGACCTCACCCATGCCGCCACCGCCGATGCGCCGCAAGATATGACAGCTTCCCAGTTGCATGCCTTCGAGACCGGCCAACGCTTCGCTCCTTCTCGTTCAAGGTGTTTGCATTGTGTTTCGCGCCTGTGCGTTTTGTCTTCGTGTGTCTTCGTGCGCCTGTGTAATGCGTGCGGATATTCACGACACTCACAGGTTTCGCACACAGGGCGCGCCGATCTTCAGTGTACACCATCTGCGCGCAAGCGCCTATCCCAAATTGTAGAAGACCTCCTGGAGGAGACGCTGACCAGGCTGGATGACATCGAGCGCGACGCCGGAGACGCCAAGATAGATGACGCCTGGCTCAATCGCCTCTGGATGGCTATAGGTGACGTGCGTCACGCCTAAAATAGTGAGGGTATGCGCCGCGCCCAACAGCTTGACCAGCTTGGCCGGGCCGCATGTGGGTTTGCCTTGCAACAGCCGCAACCGCAGTTCAATGGCTCCTGGGCGGCTCGATGGCGCGCAGCCGCTGATCACCTCGGCGGCAAAGCCATCACGAAAGGAGAGAGGCATTGTTTCTTCAGGCATATGCCTGTACCAATGCCCAATCCACATCCGATGTGTCTTCAAGTCGCTGCTGCCCACGTTTGATCATTTCTGTTGGATCGCCTCGCAAGATGCTCTGCATTGCACTATAGGCGACTTGCCGTACAACGCCGTCTTGATGGGTGTCGTTCACCACTTTTGCAAGCGCCCTGAGCGCAGGGCTATCGTTTTTGCCAGCCCCTAAGCGCGCTAGCGTGGCAAGTGTGGCTGCGCCAACAATACGGCACTGTCTATCGGGGTCTTTCTCCAAGAAAGCGCGGGCTACCTGTTGGTACCGTTCATCTGTAAGTCGCCACACACCAACAAGTGTTTGCAAAGCAAGCGCACGCACAAGAGGATTGCTATCCGTCAGCAATCCCTCAATGGTGGAGCGCGCTTCCAGATAATGCTCCTGTCCAAAGTCTTGCAATGCCGACAGCAACGCATCACCAGTGAACCTGCCCTGCTTCAACGCTTCTAAACGCGCTGCCAATTCCGCCTGATGGGATTGTATGTAGCGTCTCCCTTGATCGGTCAATTGGTAATTCTGACCGTCTGCTGTGTGCAACAGCCCCTCATTTGCCAGCGACTTCAAGGCGTTTGCTGGGTTGCCAAACCCATCAACTTCTTGATGGCGCAGACGATACCAGTTGACAGGTTGACCTTGCGCCTCGATAAAGCGCAGCAAGTTGTATCGCGTATCCATTGCGGTTTCCTTTTCCCTCTATCCGCCTTTTCTTCATTACAGGAAGAGATCCCACACGGACTCATCATACAACAGATAGATGCGTCCACCATCAGGGCCAGGTTGCCAATCGCGCAACCCATAATCTTCGAGCGCGGCCGTATGGGTGTTATTCCATAGCTCTGCGGCGGCGTCAGGATCCTCGGGAACCCCTGTTTCCCAACCAAGCGATTTGTAGCGTCCGAACTCATCGAGTTCGTGAGTGTAAAAGTTGAGATCTGCCTGGGTCGGTTCGAGATTGCCGGAGGCGATTTGTTTCAGACGATTGATCATCGCCTCATTGGCTGGATCATCGCCAAAACGTGAGAGGTGTTGTTCCACCTGTTGAATGCCTTCGTCTGTGATTTGAACACCATCGGTCGTCATCGGCGGATCGCTGATTGGGCCGCCAGCTTCATCTGGATTGAAGTCTCTGCCACTGTATTGACCCCGCGCTCCAAATTGTCCATCATCTGGTGATGGCCCACGCCCTCCAAGTGGCTGATCGCCTGGGCCGCCATCTGTCGTAGGATCGGTGGTGGTCGGGTCGCCGCTAAAGGGGTCATCCGGCACATCGGCGGCGACATCGCTCACGTCGCCTGCGATGTCGCCGACATCCACTGCGGAGTCCGCTACGGCGTCCAATCCGGCGATGGCGGCGTCTTCGGCGGCGGCGAAGCCCTCGCCTACGGCGGCAAACGCGCTGGCGGCTGCGTCAGCCGTCACGACTGTGGCGGCGTCGGTGGCCACATCTGCGCCACCTTGCGCGGCGTCTGCGGCGACCTCAACCACTGTGAGCAAACCCAGGCCAATGCCCGTCACGATGCTCCATGCCTGGCTTTGTTGCTGCTGTTCAATGGCGTCAGCGAACTTGTTGAGGACGGTGGCCGTCTTCTGCAAGGCATCAACGGCTCCACGGGTGTCCGCGCCGAAGCGTCGCCAGGCGTCGGCGAAACTCTGGCTGCCGTCGCCGAGCCAGGCGCCCCCCTGCGCAAGCTGATCGGTCGCGTTGGCAAGCGTATCATGCGTTGTCTGAAGATGGCTGGCCGCTGCCTTAAAGCGATTCGCGCCGTCGCGCAGATGGCCGGGATCGGCTGGCGGGGAACTGCTCATAGGGCTATCTCCTCCTGTGCGTTTGGATGCGCTCTACTTCCCAATATGCTGTATCGCTGGTTTCGTAGTATCGTTTGCGTGTGTGCTTGGCTTGAACGGCTCCAAAGTCTGGCGATTACTGTACACCGCGCGGCTTGGGCATGGCGTTGATGTTCGTCTGGTTGTAGTTGGCGGCGGACTTATCGAGCGTATCGGCGATGGTGTGCATTGCCTGCGCCAGGTCATAGAGCTCTTTGTGCCAGCGATCCCAGAGCTTGTGGAAGCTGGCCACCGAGCGGCCTGTCCACCCGCTGGTCAGGTTGCTGGCGTTGGCGTCGAGCGAGCCAAGCAGCCCTAGAATATCGTTGGCCGCTGAGCGGTACTGCTGGGCGGTGACGTGCAGATCATCAGGGGTGACGGTGATGGATGTCGAGGCTGGCATGGTTGGTGTCTCCTCTGTGTGTTCTCCTACTTGTACGTACCAACTTGTCTTCGGCGGGAGGGAACGCATGCTGCTCTCCCTTGAGACGCGCTCCCTTCCCGCGCTGGTGTGTTTTGTTCTGTTTGACAGATGTGTCCTCGGCAGACATTCTGAACGATACACACTGATCTATCGCTTTGTCAACCTGCCGGGCGGCAAAGAGTGTGGCTCATAGGCGCGCCGCCCTATCGCGTCCAACCTGTGAGCCACATATGTCAACATAATGCTTGTTCCGGCTATCCCTGGCTCAACTTACGTTGGCGCTCGCGCTCACGCAGTTCTACGCGGCGAATCTTCCCGCTGATCGTCTTGGGCAACTCCGTCACAAACTCGATCTCGCGTGGATATTTGTACGGCGCCGTCACTGACTTGACGTGGTTTTGCAGCTCGGTGGCAAGCTCACCGGATGGAGTATAGCCCGGCGCAGGAATGACAAACGCCTTGACGATCTCGCCACGGGTGGCGTCGGGGCTGGCGACCACCGCCGCCTCCACCACGGCGGGATGCTCCACCAGCGCGCTTTCCACCTCGAACGGGCCAATGCGATAGCCCGCCGAGATGATCACATCGTCGGCGCGTCCCACGAACCAGAAGTAGCCATCGGGATCGCGATAGGCGCGGTCGCCAGTGATATACCAATCGCCCTTAAACGAACGCTCCATCGCCTCAGGATTCCGCCAGTATTCCTTGAACATCCCCAGCGGGCGCGCTGGCTTGACACGCACAGCGATGTCGCCCTCCTGGTTGGGGCCAACCTCGTTGCCGTCGTTGTCAATAATGGCAAGTTCAAAGCCGGGGGAGGGCTTGCCCATCGAGCCGGGGCGAATCTCTTCGCCGGGGAAGTTGCCACAGAGCAAGACCGTCTCGGTCTGACCGTAGCCGTCGTAGATTGTCAAGCCGGTTCCGCGCTGCCATGCCTCGATCACCTCAGGGTTGAGTGGCTCGCCCGCGCCCACGCAATGGCGCAACGCGCGCAGTTTATATTGGCTGAGGTCTTCCTGCACGAGCAGGCGATAGGCGGTGGGCGGCGCGCAGAAGGTGGTGATCGGATAGCGCGCCAGCATCTCGAGCGTCTCTTTGGCATTGAACTTGCCGCGCGCATCCTGAATGAACATCGCAGCGCCGTTGCCCCATGGCCCGAAGAGATTGCTCCAGGCTGCTTTTGCCCATCCCATTTCGCTCAAGTTCCAATGAAGGTCGGTGGGATGCTGGTCGAGCCAGTAGCGCCCTGTGACGCGCGTATGTCCAATGGGATAGCTCACCTGGGTATGCAGCACCATCTTCGGGTAGCCCACCGTGCCGCTGGTGAAGTAGATGAGGCTGGGATCGCTGCTGCGTGTGCGGCGCTCCGTCCATTCGGGCGAGGCGGCGTCTACCACCGCGCGATAGCTGATGGTATCCGCTGGCAGCGGCGCATCGGGCGGGTCGGCGGGGTCGTCAATCACGATGGCAACCTTGATCGTCGGGCAGTTTTCTCGCACCTGCGCCAGCTTTGCCGCGCCGCTGCGGTCGGTAATCAGCGCAACCGCCTCGGCAAGCTCGGCGCGATATTGGATGTCTTTGGCAGTGAGCAGGGTTGTGCAGGGGATGGCAATGGCGCCCAGTTTCATCATCCCCAATACCGCTTCCCACCACTGGGGCAGGCGTGGCGCCATCAGCAAGACACGGTCGCCCTTCTGTATCCCTAAGTCTTCGAGGGCGTGCGCCACGCGGCTGCCTTGCTGATCGAAATACGCAAAGGTGAACTGTGCCTCGGAGCCATCCTGTCCGATCCAGAGCATCGCCAGCTTTTGCGGGTCTTTGGCCCATTCGGCGATGGTATCGAGCGCGAAGTTGTACTCGTCGGTGACCTCCCAAGAGAAGTCGCGTCGCGCTTGCTGATAGTTCGTCATGTTTGGCTGGATGTTTGGCTTGACGTTTTGTTGGGCCTGCGGTGTGTCTGTCGCCATATCAACCCTCGTTTCGTACGCTTCGTCATCAGGGGAACACAACACAAACAACACATACACCAAGATGATAATCACTATATCCCGGCGAATGCGCCCACTGCTATAACTGCTATATGTGATTGTGATGCTGGCATGACGGATGCGCCATGCGAAGCGTCTAACTTACAATGTGCAGTGATATGCGCCACACACAAGAGCGTACGTATCACATGACATGCGCGCCAC
>JAJPIU010000004.1 GCA_021324535.1 Pseudomonadota bacterium | reverse complement strand
ACTGTCGTCGCCCGCACCTGCGCCATATCCAGTCGTTTGCCCATGAAGCGCCTCCTCACTCTGAGAGGCTTCACTGTATCACAAACTTGGCGGATGCGCCACTTAGTCGCTCTCATTAAGGCTATTATCCAAACCAAGTTGACCCGTATCTAAAAAGATGATATGCTCTCACCACAAGGGCTGAAAAGAAGCCACTTTCAACGTAGCAGCCGACGATGTTTACAATTGTAGGCTCTTAATCAGCGGGTTGTGGGTTCGAGTCCCACGGGGCTCACCCAAGAAACCCTTGTTTTAAGCCTGTTCCTGAAAGCTTTTTCTTAATCGAGAGAAGGCTTCTCCCATATTTGACAGCCAACTTGACAGCCAAACCACATTTGCTAGGAGTTGTCTTATCGGTCTTTTCCACTGATGAGAAAGGCATAGGCTGAATGTTTTATGTGGAGAATATATGCCCAAATGGGCATAAAAATCGAGAATCAGCTCTATTTTGTCGCTTTTGTGGCACCCGCCTTACAAGACCTTCGATACCCACACGACCAATACATACCAGCAAGATCACCCCCCGCCGCGATGACCTTCCAGGTGTTTTCATCTGTTACCGCTCTGATGACAGCCTTGAGGCTGCTGGTCGCATTTACTCATGGCTTCGAGATCGTAGTGACGTGATGATTTTCTTGGATGTTTACATCATCGACGCAGGCAGCAATTTCAGAGAATCAGCCAAGCGATTTATCGATATGTCAAGGGTTGTACTGGTTCTTATCGGGGAGAATTGGCTCGATACAAATAGCCAACGACGGATCAATCTTCCTGAGGATCCTGTCCGCGTTGAAATCGAGACCGCACTAAATACCGACAAAACAATCATCCCAGTTTTAGTTAGACAGGCGCGTATGCCGCAGAAAGCAGCTTTACCTGCTTCAATTGCGTGCATGGTTGACAAAGCTGCTTCGCGAGTCAGGCCCGATCCAGACTTCGACGCCGACATGCGAAAATTGAGAGCAGCTTTGCAAAACTGTTATCCAGAAGAACAGGTTTTTCACATGATCACTTCTAGAATGAACACAGAGATGCTCCCACCCGAACTAAAAGGATGATCGAGAAGATGCGGTTTTGAGTAATAGGGAACGCAAATTCTCTAGATTTGTCTTCCCAATCACCCTTGCGCTCTGAATGGGTATCTTCTAGTGTTTCGGTGAAAGCACTGCATCCAGCCGTTCCGCCGCCTCTTGGTTCAGCGCCGGAATCACATGGCTGTAAGTGTTCATGGTCAGGCTGATCTGACTGTGGCCCAAAATCTCCATGACCACACGCGGATGAACTCCTTGATACAGCAGGAGAGAGGCACAGGCATGGCGCAAGTCATACACCCGCTTCTGTGGGAGGCCAAGACGCCGCAGCAGTTTCTGGAAATGGCGCAGGACATTCCGAGTGTCCAAAGGTGTCCCCTTCCAGGTCGTGAAGACATAGCCGCCTTCCTGCCATGTGTCGCCCAACATCTTGCGCTCTTCGTCCTGCCGTGCCTTATGCGTCCGCAGGGTATCTAAAGCCACCTGCGGAAGTATGAGCCGTCGGCGACTCATGTCCGTCTTCACATCCACCAATTGGAGCTTGCCCTCAACTCGTTGCAATGCCTGATGAATCAAGACCTCGCCTGTTTCCAGGTTGACATCGTTCCAGCAGAGGCCGAGCGCCTCGCCTGGGCGCAGCCCAAGCGCCAGGGCGACCGTATAGAACGCCTCGAGCCGGTCGCCTTTGAGCGCCGCAAGGAAGGCTTGCGCTTCTTCTGGCGTGAAGGCAATCACCACCTTGTGGCGTACTCGTGGCGCACTAACCAACGTCGCCACGTTGCGCGCCACCAATCCCCATTTGAGCGCCTGATTGAGCGCAGCACGCAATACCGCATGAAGGTACTGTACTGTCCGCGCCGATAGCCCCGCTTCGAGCTTCTTATTGAGGAAGGCTTGCACATCTTGCGGCGCAAGCTTAGCAAGTTCGATATGCCCCAGGTCTGGTGTCAGATGAAGCCGGATGAGTTGCTCATAACTCCTGTAGGTCTTGGGACGCCGATAGGGGCGTACCGAATCTTCCAGCCACTGCGCGAGGTAATCACCAAGGTGCTGGCGGCCAGAGAGAATCGGTATCCCTTGCTGAAGTGCGCGCAACGCCGCCGTAAGTTGCTCCTGGACTTCCCGGCGCGTTTCTCCATAATAGGTTTTTCGTTTGCGCTTCCCACCCTCATATCCTAGCGTGAGAGTCGCCGCCCAGCGCCCATCACTGCGCTTGTAAATTGACCCTTCGTTATGCCCACGCTTGCCCATGATGCTCTCCTTCTCTGTTATCCAGCGAGACGCTGGGCGACGAACTCCTGAAGCGCAGTGACGGGAACCCGCCGCGCCCGCCCGATTTTGATGCTGGCAAGTTGTCCGGTAAGGACAAGATCATAAACAATTGAGCGGCAGACGCCGAGCGATTCCGCAGCTTCCGGGATAGTCAACAGGAGCTTGATAATCACCCGTTGACTTGTGGCTTGCCCAAGCGTTGCAACAGGCGCTGCCTCTTGCGTATTCTCCATTATTAGCCCTCGCTCTCTATCGGCTGACGCTGAATGACGATACCGAGCCGCTTGACTTTTGCTTGCCAGATGTCGGTGAAGGTACAGCGGTGGCGCTGCCACAGGTCATCTTGCATCCATTGATAGAACCACCGGAGGAACACCGAGCCGTCATCGGTGGGCGGCAGCACACCGGCGAGATAGGCTCGTGCGGTGGAAGAGCAGCCGGAGACCATCTGGCAGATGTGTTCCAGGTCATCTTGCCGCTTGCGTTCGCGTACCGCTGGCGTCGGATCACCATCGAAAGTAGCCGACTGTATCGCTTGCCAAAAGGGCGAGAGCGGCCACCGCCCTCGATTGGCGTCATCGGTGGGAATGGTATGCCGGAGCCACTTGGCCGTGGAGTACGCCCACAAGGCCGCCACCTGGCAGAGCATGGCGTAGGGTTCCTCGACGCCGAGTTCATGCAGCGCCTCGCGTTTGTAGCGAAACTCGACACGAACGACGCGCGAGACGCCATCCCAGCCGTTGCGGAGCCACACTTCTTGCATCCACTGTTTGCCCGACTTGCTGATTTCTTTCGTCTTGTCGTAGATGCAGCAGGCATGCGCAGCGCCCCGACTGAAATCAAACCCAGCGCAGCGTCGTCCGTTGTGATGAATGGAGAGCGGTGGCAAGCCATAGTCTGTTTCTATCTCTTGGCTCTCTTGGTTCTCTTGGCTGACAGAGCCGTTTGTCCTGTCTGTCTCGTCATCCCCCTCGCCAGGGCCATCGTAGTCAAGCCGCTGGGTTTTGTTGTGGCCCCTGGTGATGAAGGCGTTGGCGTCTTCCAGCGAGGGTTCCCAACCCACCACATCGGCGCACAGGTGCAATTCGGAGACGAGGAGGGTGAAGGTTTCCCCGCCGAGCAGGTCAACGAGCAAAGCGTAGAGTTCTGAGAGCGCATCCCCAGGCCCGACTTCCCACAGATACACCGCTGAGAAGCGCGCTCGTGCGACCAGATGATTTTTCTTGCCCAGGCCAAGTTCCAGATGCAGATTTGGGCAGTGCAGGATGTACCGCCAATGGCGTTGAGAGCCATGCGGCTTGCAATAAAAGACTTGCCCACAGAAGATGTAGTCGGTGGCGACATCCTCATCCGCTTCTTGGGCCAGTGCTTTACACGCATCCAGGACGGCCACCAGTTCCTCTGGCAGCCCCTCTGCCGAAGCAGACACGATCAACGTATCTACCCCAGCCGCCACTATCGTTGGGTTCATAACCCCTCCTCTGAAACGGCAGGCAACCAGGCCTACCACCATGAACCACAAGAATCACAAAGCCAGAAAGACCAACCAACCGGAACTGTCAAACTGAGGGCGCGTGTTACTGAGGGCGCGTGTTACTGGACGGCGCCCTCAACGCCGCGACGCCAGGAGAGCAACGAACCGGCCCCACCCCATTGTTCGTAAGCCCCCAGGCGCGCGGCGTCCTGCCGCGCCGCCCCACCCTGCCCCCGCAGACCCCGCCCCACGGTTATCCGCGAACGGCGAACGGTGTGACTCCTCAACCGCTGGGGAGAGAGAAAGGAGACCTTGCATTGCGAGTGTCCCCTCTCTCTCCCCCAGACCCCTCTTCTCTCCCCACGCTAGGCGCTTGTTGTCTGCGACGCTTGCCTTCGGCGACAAGGGCGCCGCCCTGTACCTGCTTAGGGGCGCGCCCCTAAGAACCCTTTTTCTTTGGCCGGCTGCTAGGTGAGCCGACACCCGGACGGCGAAAGGAGTGTATACCCAATGCGGCCAGCACAGCATCTCGTTCGGCGAAATCCCCCGCCGACCACTGCCGACCAACCGCCACTGGCGCACCATCGTGGAGACTCACTACGACCCGCTCGGCGGGCGTTGACCTGGTTGACGTGACCAGCGCAGGGCCAAAGGGGAGGCCGGAGCGGCGTTCACCTCCTCACCGCTATTGGCTGGCGCTACTGAGTCACCCGCAGGAGCCTGAGTGGGCTGAGCCACCGGATCACCTCGGAGCGCCCCAACGCCCGCCTTGAAGGCTCCAGCCATCCCAGCGACTTGCGCCGCCCGTATCTGCGCGGTGGCTTGGGCCTGTTTGAGCTTGCGCTCCAGGGCGAAATCCTCTTGCGCCGCCTTTGCCGCCCGCTCTGAGGCCGAGTCGCGCCGATGCTGTTGGCTGAAGCCGTAGTAGAGCGAGGCGAACGGGAGGAGGAAGGCGACGACCACCACCGTTGGCGAGATGGGAGCATGCCCAATCCCCAGGAGGTTGAGAACAGCCCCATCCGCCGGAGTCGGGCGCAGGTTGGCGCTTCTCTCCGAGAGTGACGCCCAAATCTCTGCGCCAGAGAAGAGGAGTAACCCGGCGAAGTTGAAGAGCGCCATCCCCCACTCGTGACGGGTGAAGCACGCCGCCGCCTTCACCGAACAGCGCAGCGCCACGCCCGCCGCCATTGCGCCCGCCAGGAAGAAGAGGACAACCCCCACGGCGTGATAATCGCCCCACCTTGAAGGAGCCTCTATGTCGGCCACCCAGCCCAGCGTCATCAGTGTTCCCAGCAGATAGGCTTCTGCCAGCATGAGGAACGACAGGAAGAGATTATCCTGAATGAAGTTGACCCAGCCCGGCAGAGCATGCGCATCTACATCTTCGAGTCGCCCCGCTGGTTGCCCTGCTGATGCTGATGCTGTTGTTGGCAGGGTATCCTGAGTCGTCTGCTGCGCCTGCTGTGTGCGCTGCGTCCGTTGTATCTGTGCCATACCACCCCCTGAGATGAGGAAAAAGGGGCAGCGTCGAGCCAGAGTTGCCCTGAGCCGACGCCACCCAATGAGAGCGCCTACTGTTCCTGTGCGCGCAAGCTGCGCTGAACAATCACGCCGTTAAAGCGGATCGCCCCACCCGTCGCGTTGAGGTACGCCCCTCCGTTCTTGCCTGCTGAGGCGTTCATCCGGCGGACTTCGACCTCGACTTGCTGGCGGATGATCTGGCGGAGTTCGTCATCCGAGAGCGCCGCTTCGCCCAGGAAATCAATCCAGTAGAGGTCGCCTCCTGACGCCTCTGGCCCCAAGTCCAAGACCCGGAGCTTGGTCTTTTGCAGGTGATCGCCTTTCTTGGTGGCGATAGTCTGCGTTGAGCCGGTGATCACTTGACCCATGAGTTGCATACTGTGTTGCCCATGCCTTTCGCTGAACGTCTTAACTACTGTTATCGGCGTCAATAACTGCCGATAACTTCCAAATCTGATTATGCAATCCTAAAACGGAAGTTGTCAAGTGTTATTTACTTTCATTAGCAATTTCCGTAGATTTCGTGATACGATTAAATGCAAACAATAGGTGGGGATGGCAGAAGATGGCAGTTAAAGACGAGAGAGACTTTTATACAGCCCCGGAGGCAATTGCCTTGCTGCGCTCTGTGGGCTTATCAGAAAGCACGTTTTATCGTTGGGTACGGGAAGGCATCATCAGCAAACAGCTTCCCCCTGGTCGCCAACGTGGAGCGCGCTACCCCAAAAAAGAGGTTGAAGACCTTATCGAGCGTGAGGGAACAGATCACCCGACGGAAGAAAGCGAGGGAGAAGAGGTAGAGCCTATCGGCGTAACCGATTGGATACGCGCCAGCGACCTGCCCTATGTTCTTGCGCTTGACTATGAACTCTATGGCCCTGCTAACTACGTGGATATGTCTATCACTCGTACCTGGTGGGAGAAGAATCCCCGCATGTGCCGCATTCTCTACGATGGAGAGGATCGCCGCTACATCTGGGGCGCGCTTACGATCATGCCACTTGCCGAGGAGACTATCTTCAAGTTGCTACGTGGCGAGATGGAGGAGCGCGAGATCACCGCTGACGATATACAGACCTACGAGCCAGGGGGACGCTACTATGGCTATGTCGCCTCGGCGGCGATTCGCCCGGAGCATCACCACCGATTGCGGATGTTGATTCATAGTATGCTTGATTTCTGGTGTGAGCAATACCCTGACGTGCGCCTTGAAAAACTCTATGCCTATGCCGCCAGCGATGAAGGGCTAGGGATGATGAAGCACCTGTTCTTTTCGCCGCGCTACGACTTGGGCGAAAACGCCTTTGAGCTGAACCCCTATCGCTACAACCCATCGCCGATCATTCAGAGCTTCCAAGAGTGTATCAAAGAACGCGCAGAGGCAGCCAACCAGCAAGGGAAGCGCCCAAAACTTGTGTTTCGTCTCGCAACCCGCGACGACCAAGAAGAAGAGTATGAATTGGCACAGCGCATCTTTGGCCCGGCGACCCATGACCTTGAAACACGTCTGCGCTGGTATGATAAGAACCCAGAGATGGATTATGTTGTCACCGAAGACGAGGAGATCGTCGCCTACCTTAATCTCATGCCGGTGAAGCATGAAACGATTATGGCGTTCATGAATGGTGACATTCGCGGTTGGCAGATCAGCACTGATGACATTGAGCCATTTGCGCCTGGCCGTCCCCTGGAATGTATTGCAATGGCTATGGCGACTACCCCCGATGCGCCGGAGCCAGAACGCAAAGCCTACAGCGCAACCCTGCTACATGGTATGGCAAATGTCCTCACATCGTTTGGGGAGCGTGGCGTCGAGATTACCCGCATCTATGCGACCAGCGCCACACCGAGCGGCATCAGTCTGTTGCTCCATGCGGGCTTCTTGGAGACAGGAACACGCCTGGGCAAGCGCATCGCGTTTCTGCTCGATGTGCAGGCATCCGACTTGCCTTTGCTTCGTGGCTACAAGGCAGCCCTCAGCCGTTTCCAGAACCGGACAGCAGTGGCAGGCAGTAACCATCAGTGAAACATGGAGAAACCTATGCCCGATCAACCAGGACAACGCAAACGCCGCTGGCGGTTCTACCGCACCGCTGCTGGTCAGACGCCCGTGCGTGAGTTCATCATACAGCTTTCCCTTGACGACCAGGTGGCAGTCGCCAGCGCCATGAAAGACGCCGAGCAGGACACCTTCCAGGTCGCGCGCCATCTGCGAGAAGACATCTACGAAATTCGTGCGAGTGGGCCAACACAGAGTTTTCGCCTCTTGTTTGCACTGGAAGGTCACTATGGGCAGGTGTTGTTAGCCCTGGAAGCGTTCTCGAAAAAGACGCAGAAAACCCCGCCACAGGAAATTGCACGGGCTGAGGCACACCTGAAAGATTGGCGGCAGCGGAGCCAAAAGCCCTGAGAACGACTGTATATGGTATGATATTAGAGAGACACGAAGACGCTCACAACAACCGGAGCGCCTATATGAGAGAGAGGCATCTCTATGGCAAGAAAACGAGCAGCAGAGGCCATGCCGCATCAGGATGAACCTATTGAAATAGCAGCCGATGACGAGCGAGACGAACTAGACGACCTCATTGCCGAGATTGCCCAGCGGAATCCTGCATTTCCCGCGATGGTTGAGGCCGCGTTGCAAAAACGTCGAGCCGCCCGCGCCCGTGGCGAAGACTCCGAGGCCGCTGCCTGGGAAAAAACCGACGCTGAAGACCGCCAGGAGCAACCCGCAACGCCCCATGCGCAGGCATAACACCACACTGTCGAAGCACTACTTGGAGCCGAAGAAACGCTGGGTAAACGTCGCGATGAAGCTAATCTCGATGATCAACCCGACAATGGCTTCTACGGCTGCTAGAATCGCAACTGGATCGCCCAGACTCTGAATCGGCTGAAAGAACCCCCGGCCATGAAAGGCGCTGACGCTTAGGACGAGCGCCTCGAACCACTGAAGCGGCTGGACTTGCGAGTGAGCCAATCCAAAGGTCAGGAGACCATGTGTCGCCTCATAGTAGCCGAAGGCAAACCCAAGCACGACCACTAGATACCAGAAGAGCGTATAGAGTGGACGATACCCATAGCCTGCCAGGATAGCCAGGAACCACGAACTAAGATAGCGCGGAATATTGCCTCGTCGCAGAAAGACCCTTCGCTCATAGGAAAGCGCACGATGAGAGAGACGGTCAGCCACCTCGCTCATGCCTTGTGCGCGTAATTGGGTTGCTACCTGCCGATAGGCGCGCACCACTGCCTGATGTGTATCAGCGCCATCCCTCCATGAGACGAACCGCTCATCGCCCAGTCGCTGAATCCAGTCCCAATCGGCGATCTGCGTCAAATCTACTGTGCCGACTCCCTGCCAACTAATGTCGCCGAGTGCCGGAGCAGACACCCGCCGCCATAGGAATGACTTCACTCTCTGAAGCCGTAAGAAGGGTATTACCTCACGATGTTGTAGCAAAGACTTCACGCGTCGCCACCAGAATTCATGCCGACACAAAGTCACAGCTACCAGCCTTGTTTTCCCGTCCAAGGAAGCTCGACGCAAGTCTGCCCCTACCAACTGCACCTCGTTCAGGTTCGCCTGCTCCAAATGCGCCTCGCTTAGATTCGCTCCTGCCAAATGCGCCTTGCTCAGGTTCACCTGCTCCAAATGCGCCTTGCTCAGATCAGCCCGTTCCATGTGTGTCTCACTCAGATCCGCCCCCACCAAGTGCGCCTCGCTTAGGTTCGCCTCTACCAACTGTGCCTCACTCAAGTATGCCCGTTCCATGTGCGCCTCACCTAGATCCGCTCCCAACAAGTGCGCGTGTCCCAAGCCCGCTTCCATCAACTGCGCTGCACGTAGGTTCGCCCGCTCCAGGTGTGCTCCACCCAGATTCGCCCGCTCCAAGTTCACAACGACTAGATTCGCCCCTGCCAACTGCGCAGTAAGCAGATTCGCCCGCTCCAACTGTGCCTCGCGGAGGTATGCTCCCGCCAACTGCGCCTCACGCAGATTCGCCCCTGTCAACTGCGCCTCACCTAGCACCGCTCGCTCTAACTGCGCTCCGCTCAGGTTCGCGCCCTGCAACGAGAGCATGGAAAGACGAAGTGAGAGTTGCATCCTAGAATCGCCGTATGCGGCACGAAGCTGCTTCTCCGCCTGTACAATCGTACATGACCTGAGCTTGGCCACCACGTCGACCGCCAGCCAAAAGACCTCTGCGCCTGTCAGACGCACTCCCGCAAATGGGCCTTTACGCTCATCGTGATCTATCTCCTCCCACCAGGCATGCAACCGCGCCCACAACGCCTGCTTGCGTGCCTCGTCAATCGGGTCGCCCCACTTTTCGCCAGTAGGTTGAGACGCTTGTTCTGTGCTTGTCTCTTCGCTCATAGCCATCTTTCTCGTACTACTATCGTACTGAACACAACTTTAGCGATAGTATAACCCAGAGAGTGTAGCGAGAGGAAGGAGGATGTCCTGCATGAGCAAAGCAGTAACTGCCCATAGGTCAAACCACATGGATCTGACAGCCAAATTGACAGCCAAGACCATAGACAACCATAAACAATGACGAACTGTACAAGGCGAATAAGGTAGGAATTTTCTGAGATTGTATACGTTGGTAGACACCAGTGGACACCAGCGGACAGCAGGTGTTCGGACTTCCAATCAGCTGGCTTATTATGATCATCGAGACACCGTTATTTGCATCAATTTGCCGGATTGATACGCAGGCTCTCAAAGTGTTGGAAGCTCAATCTTCCGTCCTCTCGCGACGGCGAGATGCGGAAGAACTTTCAAGAAGGCGTAACAGCCCTGGGCCACAAAAATGCCCTTCCTCAAGCCAAAACATCCCAATGTGGTGTTCTTGCTCCAAGTAATCAATAATCCATTCTAAACGTGGCGGCGCTGAAAGAACAAGCCATAGAGTCGCTTCTGGAACATGGTGCAGATAGCGGTACTCATACAACTGACTGATTGCAGAACGGCACTGAGTTCGCTCGTTATCATCAGTGATGCTTTTCACCTCGAAAATTGCTGGGCCAGTCTTGAGGCGGCAGTAAGCATCTATGAAGCGGCTTCGTTCAACGAGAAATCCCTGAGTAGTGAGGAAATTGACCAGTAAGTCAAGAGTTGCTCTATGTATAGCATTTGCTCTCTCCAGCTTGGCCTTGGTTGTTTGAGAGATGATAGATGGGTCGCTGGCTTCTAATCCATCTTCTATCATCAACAGAGCAACACCATCTTTGCTTACTGGCTGATATATTTTGGCCGATGTCAAGCGGGGAGCACGCTCTACAATCTGGGCTAAAGCCCTTTCAAACATCGATCTTAACTCAGGTTTGTTCAGGTGATTTGCCCAAAGTATGATTTCGTCATGACTGCCCCTATGCAGTGCGCGAGAGAGCGCGCCAAACTGTTCAGCCACTTGGTGAAGAACCTGTCTCTCTGGTTGGCCAAGAATATTGTAAACGGTCAGCCAGTCCCATTGATCTTTCCTTAGACAACGATTCATCATGCCCTTAGCTTCTGAAAGAGCAGGAGCAAGTCCGATTACAGAGGCATTTGGATTAGCAATAATAGCGAGAGCAGCTTCCAAACCTTGTATGTAGCGCGGGCGCATCCGATCCGAAATTGGAAGGCGTCCAAAGGTAGAGTCGCTGAGTAATAATTGCTCCTCTCTCAAATCAATGCCATATACCCAAAAAGTGTCTTGGTCTCCTGGCGTATAAAGCTTGGCGTTGCGTGATCGAAGGATGTAAACCCACTCTCTCGGAAGTTCAGGAACTGAGACACGCCATTTTGCATTCGTTACCTTTTCTACAATTGTCCCAATAACCGTATAACCAAGAGGAGGTAGCTGGGAAGAAAGCAACATCTGGATTACCTACCTTTTGTCTACCGAGCGGTATCCTCGGACGCGGAACCGTAATATTTCTTCTCCATAGACTAGTGGTTAGTCCACACTGATTTGTTCAGTGGGATACAAGTGCGCCAGCTTGGTGCGGGCGTCCTGGGAGGTAAACTGCCAGTGAATGCAGCAGCGGTGGCGATT
>JAJPIU010000155.1 GCA_021324535.1 Pseudomonadota bacterium | reverse complement strand
TCCATTGGCGCGCCCTGGTTATACCCACGCGAGGGCTGATCGTAGCCACGCGGGTCACGTTGGCCCGCTGGCTGCTGGTACTGCTGGCTGCGCTGCGAGACTGGCGCTGATGGCGCTGATGGCGCTGCCGGTGACGCGCCAGAGTTGGCAATGAAGCGCGCGCCCACCAGCGAGATGATCGCCAGCGCGGTAAACAGCAGCACATGGGAATAGTGATGGCCATAGGCTGGATACGCAGCCGAGGTAAACGGATGCGGGACGTGTGGAAGGTAATAATATACAGCCAGCGCCAGAAAGGCGACCGCCAGGATGACGCCGACAGTGTACGAAAGTGTTTTGCGACTCATGGTTGATATGCTCCTTGGAGACTGCTAGACGACTTGGACGGCTTAGAGGACGTGTGATGTGACCGCGAAGTAGATAAAGCCCAACAGCCCGGCGCCGATGCAATAGTAGGCAAACGGATCAAGCCGATTGGTCTCAAAATACTTCATCAGGAAATGCACGCTGAGATAGGCGGCGGTACCGGCGACAAGCGCCCCGATGCCAGCCGCTAACAACTCCGAACGATATTGATGCTGCAAGAGTTTGGGCACCTCGATGATTCCCGCGCCAAGGATGACGGGCGTCGCTGTCAGGAAGGCAAAGCGTGCAGCCGCCTCATGGCTCAGTCCGGTCGCCATGCCTGCCACCATCGTCAGGCCGGAACGCGAGAAACCTGGGATCAGCGCAAACGCCTGCGCGAGGCCGACGAGCAACGCCTGCATGAAGCTCATGTCGTTGATAGATTTCCCATCGCCCTCGGCAATCTTCTCCTCAACCGAGACATCGTCCATCTTCATGTTCATGCCGCCATGCAGCGCCAGCGCCGCCCGCGCACGTTCACGCTGCCTGCGCCAGAGCATCTCGCCCGCCAGCAACACGGCGCCGTTCATCACCAGAAACGCGGCGGCCAGGACGGGAACCGCAAAATCCGCCTCGACCGCCTTTTGCAAGAGCACACCAGTGATCCCCACAGGGACACAGCCAACGACGACGAGGACAAGCTGGCGCCCATAGCCGCCGGGGTCAACGTCGGGGGTGAGCCTGCCTGCCATCAGCACGCGCATCCCGCCCTGAAGGAGCTTGATCCAATCGCTTCTGAAATAGAGCAGCAGAGCGGCGGCTGTGCCCAGGTGGAGCATCACCAGCACGGCGACGAAGTTGGGGTCACTCAGCACATCACCCCAGCCCAGGACGCCGGGCAAGATCACCGTATGCCCCAGGCTGCTGACCGGAAACAACTCGGTCACGCCCTGCAAGAGCGCCAGCACGATAAACTGCACAAGCTGCGACAGGTTCAGACCCATGATCCCCCTCGTTTTGCTCCATCACCAGCGGTGATGATGTCATGCCTGTTAGCGATGGGCGCCTGCTTGCGCGCATCCCTCGCCTCGACTCCACCATTATGCGTAACGTACCATATGTTGTTAGCGACGTGCGCGTATCCCCCCTTTCTCCTATCCCTTCCCATGACGCCAGACGGTTCCCCGCCGCTCGTATTCCAGCCGATCCTCAACTCCTGTGGCGATCTGCGGACTGGCGAACCGCTCGATGAGCCAGAGCGCCAGGTCTAGCCCTGAGGTGACGCCGCTGGCCGTGATAATGTCTCCGGTATCAATGACGCGCGCATGGGTGAGCGCCGCGCCGCTTGCTCGCAGTTCATCATGCGCCAGGTGGTGAGTGGTCGCGGTTCGCTCGCTGAGCAACCCTGCGGCGGCAAGCAGCATCCCACCTGTGCAGACCCCAGCAAGGATAACCCCTTCCGCATGGAGTTCCGCAAGCGTGGCAGGCAGCGCGCCACGTTGCGCTTCAATCCGTGCGCCCGTTGGCGAGGGATGATTCCAGCCGCCGCCTGGGACGATCACGATGTCGGGCCGGGCGCTCGCGTCGTCGCCCCTGCGCCAGAGTACGCCGTTTGGGCGAATGCGCAGCCCATAAAACGCCGTCACCTCCGGCTGTTCATCAAGCGTGACAAGCTGTATGGTGAAATCCGCGCCGAGTTCCTGAGCGCGACGCAACGCTTCGTATGGCGCGATGGCGTCAAGCTCGTCGAAGCCATCGAAGACAACGATCTGAATACGCATACAGAGACTCCCTTCCTCATGAGGAAATAGTGTGGATAGTAAGGTTCACACGTTCTCACCCGCTGTTGTATGGTATATGCTACGCTACAGGCAATGGTGGGCGCATGCAGCATATGGGATGGCGAGGCGGTGGAGGGTAGCTATGGTAGCGATGAACAAGCAACTCCCTGGAACGGTGCTCTGTCCTGCCATTGTTGGCCGTGAGGCTGATCTTGCGCTGCTAAGCGAACTTGTTGAGCAGGCGATTGCCGGGCAGGGGCAGGTGGTCTGCCTCAATGGTGAGGCTGGCGTCGGCAAATCGCGCTTGATCGCGGAGGCCCGCGCATACGCCATAGCTCGCGGCGCGCTGGTGTTACAGGGGAACTGCTTTGCAACCGATCAATCACTACCCTACGCCCCCCTGCTCGACCTGTTTCGGGCATATTTCGCGCGGATGACGCCCTCGACTGCCACGGAGCAACACACACCACTGCTCTCTGAGCTGGCGTGCTTGCTCCCTGACCTTGCCTTGCTCTTTCCAGGGGCGCTGAGCGAAGCCAGGACGCCGGATGGAGACCCTGAACAGCAGAAGCGGCAGCTCTTCGCCGTGATGACACAGTTTTTTACCGGACAGACCGCGCAGTGCCCAGTCCTGGTGATCGTGGAAGACCTGCACTGGTGCGACGATCTCAGCCTGGAGTTTCTGCTCCGCCTGGCGCGGCGCTGCCGTGAAGCGCCCATCATGCTGCTTGCCACGTATCGTAGTGACGAGATTCAGCCGCAGTTGCGCCACTGGCTGGCGCGCCTGGATCGCGAACGACTCTCACAAGACATCGCGCTTGAACGCCTCCCACGCGATGGGGTTGCGGCTATGTTACAGACAATCCTGGGAGCGCAGCAAAGCGCCGACGCCAACCTGCTCGATATGCTCTATACTCGCTCCGAAGGAAACCCTTTCTACGTCGAAGAACTCCTCAAGTCATTGGTCATGACAGGCGGGCTGGCGGCGATGGATGAAGCATGGCGACACGATTCTCACACAATGGTGGTTCCTCGCAGCGTGCAGGACGCCGTACAGCAACGAACGTCTCTGCTCAGCGGGGAGGCTTGTCGGCTCGTCTCGCTTGCTGCCATCGCCGGACGGCGCTTCGATGTGGCGCTGCTCCAGGAGGTATTGGGCTGCGACGAACTGCGATTGACGACGCTACTCAAAGAGTTGTTGGCTGCGCAATTGGTGAGCGAAGAGGAGGCGGATCACTTTGCCTTTCGCCATGCGCTAACCCACGAAGCAATCTCAGCGGGATTGCTCAAACGCGAGCGCCGTGCGCTGCATCGCGAGATCGCCAGAACGCTTGAACGTCTCTCCACTACCGACGGCCACAGCGAAAGCCATATCGAGGCGCTGGCCTACCACTGCTATGAAGCTGGCATGTGGCGGCAGGCGTTGACCTATTCGCTGGAAGCGGCGGAGAAAGCGCGTGCGCTCTATGCTCAGCGCGCCGTGATCGATCACCTGACACGCGCTGAGGAGTCCGCAAAGCGCCTCGCCCAGGCGATCCCAGCGCATCTCTACCTGATGCGCGGCCAGGCGTATGAAACGCTTGGCGATTTCACGCAAGCGCAAAGCGATTATGAGCAGGCGCTGACAACCGCCAGCGCGGAGCGCCAGGGCGAGATGGAGTGGCAGAGTCTACTGGCGATTGGTTTTTTATGGACAGGGCACGATTACGAGCGCGCAGGCGACTGGTTTCGTCAGGCGCTTGCGCTTGCCGAGACGCTTGGCGACCCGACGCTCCGCGCGCGCAGCCTCAACCGACTGGGAAACTGGCTGCAAAACACAGGGCAAATCCACGCAGGGCTTGAGGCGCACCAGGAGGCGCTACGCCTGTTTGAACTCCTGGACGACAAACAGGGCATGGCTGAAACTCTTGGGCAGCTAGGCATGGCGTACTATTTCAGTGGAGACCCTGCCAGAGGTGTACAGGAGTTCTTTGGACGAGCATTAGAATTATTCGCCGCGCTTGACGACCAACAAAGCCTGCATGAACTTCTGGCTGCGCGCGCAATGGATACGGCGCCGGAAACACTTGAGACCACCTCGAGCGCGCTGAGAACACATACGGAGCGCATGCGAGACGCCGAGGAGTCATTGCGCCTGGCGCGCCTGATCAACTCACAACCGGCACAGGCATTTGCAGAAATGGCAACCTCACTGTCGCTTGCCTCCTCTGGCGAGTTTGGTTCGGCGATTGCCCATGCGCGCGGAGCGTTACGCCTTGCTACCGAGATCGAACACCAGGAGTGGATCGCCGCCTCCTATGGCGCCCTGGGACAAATCTACCTCTTGCTGCTCGCCGTCAACAATGCCGCCGCCTGTTTGGAAGCCGCATTAGCGGGAGCGCAGGGGCTTGGTTCGATGCTCTGGACAAAGCAACTAACACCCTATCTGGCGCTGGCCTACACGCAAAGACGCGAATTTTCGCGCGCAGAGGCTGCTCTTAGAACAATCACGACGATCACGCCGCGTGAGCAACACCCGAACACCTTTTTTGATCGGCAGACTGCCCGCGTCTGGGGTGAGCTTGTGTTGGCCCAAGGCGAGCCTGCCGTCGCGCTACGGATTGTGGACGGCTTGATTGCCTCCACGCCCGGCGACGCACACCAGTCAGTTCCTCATCTGCTTGCCTTGAAAGGCGCGGCGCTGCTTGCGCTCAGGCGTTTTGAACCAGCGGCGCAGGCGTTAGAAGAGGCGAAACAGGGCGCCAAACAGCGCAAGGCTCCCTCTATTCTCTGGCGTATCCAACGGTTACTGGGCCAGGTCTACCACCAGCTCAGGCAAGAGGAACAGGCCCAGCGCGAGTTTGCGGCTGCCAGAGAGATCATCGCCAGGCTGGCCCTCACCATTGACGACACGGCGCTCCGCGAACACTTCATGCAAACAGCCCTGGCGCTCCTGCCACAGGAAAGAGCACATTCGCCGCGAACATCAGCAGGCGCGAGCTATGGCGGCCTGACGGCGCGTGAACGCGAAGTAGCGGCGCTCGTCGCCCAGGGCTGCGCCAATCGCGAGATCGCCGCGCGATTGGTGGTAAGCGAGCGGACGGCGGAGGCGCATGTGAGCAATATCCTTGGAAAGCTAGGATTTACCACCCGCGCGCAGATAGCCGCCTGGGCGGTTGAAAAGGGGCTGACTTCCATCACCAAACCTGACGAACTTCGCCGCTCTGAATCTGAAAAAGATTGGTACTGATTGCTCTTACACCTTCGTAGTTTCCACAATGTCCAACGCGCATGTTTCGGCTACACTTTGCGCAGACGAGCATGATTGCTCGTGATCGTCCAATGAAACGCTTGAAGAACAGTGAGAAAGAGAGCGCGAACCTATGGCGACGGTAGATACGGACACAAAGAGTTTCAACACCCCCGACGACGTAAAAACACCACCGAACGCGCGTATGGAGTTTGTCTCGTTCGGCGATATGACCATCGTGCGGATGACAAGCCAGCCCGGCTGGCGCTGGTCGGAGAGCATGAAGGCCGCAGCTGGCACTGACAGTTGCCAGCGCACCCACTTCTCCTATGTGATCTCCGGGCGCATGCGCACACGCATGGACGACGGCACGGAAGTCGAGATTGGGCCAGGGGATATAGCGATCACCCGCCCAGGACACGACGCCTGGGTGGTCGGTGATGAGCCATGCGTCGTCCTCGACATTCAGGACGCCAGCAGGAACAGCTAGACTGCTGGTATCCTCCGTCCATAGACACTTCAAAGGAAAGGAGAAGCGCAATATGATACTGGTTCGTAATGTCTTCCAGGCCAAATATGGCAGAGGCGGAGAATTGGTGGCGCTGTTCAAAGAGGCGCGCCAGATGGGGCTGGGACATCCCGATGATCGCGTTCTCACGGACGCCAGCGGTTCCTTCTTCACTGTCGTCTTTGAGACAATCGCAGAAAGTCTGGCTGCCTGGGAGCAGCGTCAGACCGAGGATTTCTCTCGACCGGAGTTTAACGAGTGGTTTGCGCGTATGATCCCCCTGGTCGAATCCGGCGCGCGGGAGTTCTATACTGTTGAGCGGGTCTCTCAATAGTGAGGACTCTCTCAATAGTGAGGACTCTCTCATCAGGCTGTGCTTGATATGAGCACGTATAAGCATGGTGAACCGTTCTCTGTAGAGCGGCTACGACTTGGTGGAGGATCAGGAAGTCTTCTAGGCCTCAGCAACACCAGGCGCGCTAGCCGCTCTGCGCGTTTCTACATGCTATAGTAGAGGGAACGCGAGAAAGCAGAGACCATTGTGAGACTGCGAGAAGGGGAAACACCATGCCACGCGCCGACGGACGCGCCAACGACCAACTGCGGCCAATTCACATCACCGTTGACTATATCCGCCATGCCGAAGGGTCGGCGCTGATCGAGTTTGGCGAGACGCGCGTGCTCTGTGTGGCGAGCGTCGAAGATCGCGTGCCGCCGTTTCTTGAGGGACGCAACCAGGGCTGGGTGACGGCGGAATACGCTATGCTGCCGCGCGCCGGAAACACCCGCTCACAACGCGAATCGGTCGCGGGCAAGATCGGCGGCCGCACCCACGAGATACAACGACTGATCGGGCGTTCGTTGCGCGCCGCGCTCGATCTGCGCGCCCTGGGCGAGCGCACCGTCACGCTGGATTGCGACGTGATTCAGGCGGACGGCGGCACCCGCACAGCAGCCATCACCGGCGCATGGATCGCCCTCGCGCGCGCCTGCCAGCAGCTTCGCGAAAAGAAGCTCGTGCGGGTCAATCCTGTGAAGCGCCAGGTGGCGGCGATTAGTGTGGGCGTCGTAAACGGCGCGGCGCTGCTCGACCTCAACTACGGCGAAGACTCGCACGCCGAGGTAGACGCTAACGTGGTGATGACGGAGAGCGGAGAGTTCATCGAGGTGCAGGGGACAGCGGAAGGCAAGCCGTTCTCACGCGCCCGCCTGGACGAGTTGCTGGCGCTGGCGGAGAAGGGCATCCGCGAGCTTCACACGCTGCAACGCGCACAGATGTAGCCTCTCAGGCGGGTAACAGTTCCAGCAGCATGCGCAAGATATAGCCTGTCAGACCCCAGATGCGATAGGCGCCAAAGTCGTAGAAGTGGACGGTATGCGCATAGCCGCCGCGTGTCCACTCCTCGCTATGGTAGATCGCCGGGTCGGCCAGCGTGGCAAGCGGCGCCTCGAACACCTCGGCCACCTCGCTGGGATTGGGCGTGAGTTGGGGCAGGCCATCGGGCAGCCAGCCGATATAGGGCGTCACCAGGAAGTTGCTCACCACCGAAAAGACGGTGGGGAGATTACCCAGCAAAGCGACAGACGACGGCGCCAGCGCCAGCTCTTCGTAGGCTTCGCGGAGCGCCGTCTCGCCAAGCGTGCCGTCGGTGGAGTCGCGTGAGCCACCAGGGAAGGAAATCTCGCCGCGATGCTTGGTCAGCGCGGCGCTCCGCACAGTGAACAGCAGATGAGGCGCGCCGTCGCGTACGAATATCGGAGCCAGCACAGCGGCCTGGCGGGCGTCCGGGCGGGCGGGCGCCAGCGTGAAGGGAGCATGCAGGGTACGCGCGCCCTCGCCTGCCGTCAGGCGCGCCCGGAGGTAGGCCACCAGCGCAGGCGCATCATGGAGCAGCCGCTCACGAGAAAGGGAAGAGAGGGCGTCCGTGTCAGTAGAATCCGAGCGCGCTACGGTCATGATCCTGTATACTCCTGAAGAGCTGTTGGCGTCCATTCCATTGCGGAGCCTGACAAGTGACGATCAAAGAGAGAACGATTGTCTGCTGATGTGTGAAAATCATGGCGACGCTTGCGCTTCTGGCCCTTGTCTGATATACTACTCTTTGTAGCAGGAGCATGCAACTTTCACCAACAACAACGCCTTCTTAAAATCTTGCTACAACCGGCGAAGCGCGCGTCAGTACCCTCTCAGATAAGCATTCAAGGTAGGGGATGTGGAAGGGTGATGTGTCTTTCGGCAACGGCGGAAGGTCAAGGGCAATCACAAACGACGTACCAGCCTGCTTTAACGCGCACGTCAGGTGCGCCAGGGTTCTTGTGTTTGCCCGGCCAGCGCAACTGCTCCCGTCTTACCCCAGGTGGCCTGATGCGCGTCAGCAGCAAATTCACCAGAGAAAAAGGGGGATAGGCGTAAGCGTCACCAGGATAAGTGTATGCGCGTCTAAACGTGTGAGCAATTGGATGCGCTAGAGTACGGTGGCGCACATTGGCGCGTGCGCGCCAACAGCGGTTGATCGGCTCCGCTTTCAGCGAAAAGCCCTCCCCTATTTAGGGGCAAATTTCCTCGAAAGGAAGGCAGCCCATCGGGGCTGGTGAGCATTGCGCCCAGTGGGGGTAGCAAGTTCGCAGATTTTAAACCACATGAGCGAGATGGATTCCTACACGTACGATGGTTTCGGCGACCTCGATGACATGAACGGCATGACCGATGGCGCCGCCGACGACACTGATGACATGACCGATATGCAGCAGTTGCTCGATGAACAAGATTCACAGTTCAAGAGCATCAAGCGTGGCGATGTCATCGAAGGGCAGATTGTCCGCATTGACCAGGATGAAATCCTGGTGGATATTGGGCTGAAGAGCGAGGGGGTGCTCTCGACCAAAGAACTCCCGGCGCAAGGCTACGGCTCGCTCGCCGAACTCAACGTGGGCGATACCGTGTTGGTCTATATTATGCAGCCCGAAACACCTGAGGGCCACGCGGTCGTCTCCATCAAACGCGCCCGCCAGGAGCGCCAATGGCGCATTGCGCAGGAGCAGTTTGAGCGGGGCGAACTGCTTGAGGCCGAGGTGATCGATCACAACAAAGGCGGACTGATCGTCAACCTCGAGGGCATCCGGGGCTTCGTGCCGATCAGCCAGATTCTCAATCTGCGCCGGGAAGATTCCGCCGATAACGCCGAGACGCAAACCAAGCTCCAGAGCATGGTTGGGCGGAAACTTCAACTCAAGATCATTGAGATCAACCGCAACCGCAACCGGCTGATTCTTTCAGAGCGTCAGGCCGTGCAGGAATGGCGTTCACGTCGCCGCGAGGAACTGCTCAACGAGCTGCAGGTGGGTGAGGTGCGCCAGGGCGTGGTGAGCAACCTGGCGAACTTTGGCGCCTTCGTTGACCTGGGTGGCGCGGATGGTCTGGTGCATATCAGCCAGCTTGCCTGGAGCCGGGTCAACCACCCAAGTGAAGTGCTCAAGGTAGGCCAGAAGGTCGAGGTGCAGGTGCTCTCGGTGGATCGCGAGAAGAAGAAGATCGCGCTCTCCATCAAAAAAGCCGAGGTTGACCCCTGGTCAACCGTCGAGCAGCGCTACCACATTGGCCAGCTTGCGACGGGAACCATCACCAAGATCGCTCCATTTGGCGCCTTCGCGCGCATCGAGGATGGCGTTGAGGGGTTGATTCACCTCTCTGAGATGCCCGCAGGCACACAAGATCCCAAGAATGTCCTGCGCGAGGGGCAGGACATTACCGTGCGCATCCTGCGCATCGAGCCCGATCGGCGCCGCCTGGGCCTCTCGATCCGCCAGGTGGACAGCGCCGCGCCAACCGAGACCGATGGCGAGGCGCCATCCGCCGAGGCTAAGACTGCGGCGCCAACCGCAGAGGCCACCGAGAGCGCCACGCCGGTCGCTGCTACGCCCGCCAGCGCCGCACAGCGCCCGACGTCTCAACCCGAAGAAGCGCCCATGACGTCATTTGGCGCCGCCTTCGCAGCCGCAGAAAGGCGACGCCAGGAGGAGCAGGAAAGCCAGAACAGCGCCACCCAAGCGCCCCCGGCGTCCCAAGCGCCAGCAGAGACGCCAGCGGCAGAGCAATCCACTCCGGCCACTGAGCCAGCGGCAGAGGCGGCTGAACCAGAGGCGGAGGAGCAACCAGCTCCTGTCGCCGAGCAAGCGCCAGCCGCCAACGACGAAGAAGCTGCCAGCCCGGCGACATCCAACGGCAAGGCCGACGCGGCGCATGCTGATGCGCTGGCCCCTGTTGACCCAACGGCAGATGTGGCCGCCGCAGGCGAACGCGCCGGCGAGGCGGCTGAAACACCGGCCGCCAGCGAGGAGCCTGCCAGCGAAGCGTAGAGGCGTAGCTACATCAGGCGATAGCTTTTCCCCATCCCAGAGTCACATGGGATGGGGATTTTTATCTCAAACAGAGGTTCTGGCCGCTCAGATCAATGCTGTCATCCAGACAAATAACTCCCAGCAGCGTTGTGGGGGAAAGCGCACAACGTATCCGGTAGTGTAGCAGCCAGATTTTTGATTTCGCTGTGAATCTGGTCACATCCGTGGGGTCAATCGTCCTCTTCGCGCCTGCGCAGTTGCAGCAGCAGCAATGCAATCGCCAGCGCGATCACCGCCGCCAGCGCAATCAGGCTCATTGTAGAAGGCCCTTCCTCGACCGGTACCAGCATGTGCCCTGCGCCACCTCCCCTGCGGCCTGGCGCAAGAGACGCCGAAGAGGAAGGCAGCGTATTGGCGGTAGGCGGCTCCGAAGGAGCAGGTGGCTGAATCGCGTCGCGCCACACCTCAGGCGCGGGAGAGGGCTGCGGTGCGCCTGTGTCGAGCGTGTCGGCATTGAAGGTTAGGGGCGACGCCGACAGAGGCGACGTTTGTCCGGTAGGCGCGCCTGAACTCGTTTCGGGCGCCGCGCATGCTGGTGGAGGCGCCGGTATGGTCTCTTCGGCGTCAGGGGATGTGACGGTGATCTTGCTGGCGTGGGTCGCGCTAGGCTCGTCGGCTGGCGGGGCGATAATCGCATCGGTGAGAGCGATCAACTCGCCGAGGCCATAGGGCGCGACGCCCAGCACAGGCAGCGGATCAGCCGCCACGTTGAAAACGCCATGGCTTCCTATAATATCAGCAGCCAGTAGCGTTGAGCGCATAGTGGCAAGCACATCGGGCGCGACAAGATCGCAGCGGGTCAGCACGATGGCCAGCGGACATTCGTTGGCGAACCGGCGAAGCAGTTCTATCTCGAAATCCGTGACGCGCGCGCTCGACGCATCGAGGGTGTACCAGATCAGATCAGGCGGCGAGCCGGAGTCGCGTGCGGTTCTCAGATAGGAAAACAGTGAATCAACGCTGCTCTCGTTGCCATGCGTCCAACTGGGGAGATCATCGAGCACGAGCGGCGCGTCCCCGCCCTGATATCGATCCGCGATGTCAACCAGCGTCGGCTCCGCATCCGAGCCAAACAGCGCGCGGGCAATCGCTGTTTTGCCCGACGCCGCCCTGCCGATCAGCGCCACATGCGGCAACGCCACAGTAAGCCGCTCATCACTTTCGCTGTCTCCGTCGCTGCTTTCCTCAACGTCGTGGGGATCGGTGTTTAGATTGTCCGGGTCACCTGGGCTGTTTGGGTTGTTCGGGTTGTTTGGGTTGTTCGCGCTTGTCTCGTCGGCAGCGTCAGGCGTCAGGAGTGGCGCCTCATGCAGACCATCTATGCTCTCGTTCATGGCTAGCTCCCTTTCCCTACCACACGCCCTTGAAGCGTCGGGCCCCTACATTTGTCTGCCTGCTTGCCGGATGTCTGCATGGTGTTCTCACTTCTCTCCCCATCCACTACCGTCACACCAGCAAAAACGATGCCCTGGCGTGAAGCGTCACAGAGCAACAAAAGCGTCTTCCTGGCTATTCTCTCTGCGGCGCCGCCAGGTGGATGAGCGCCACTAGGGGCTACGGGCGCGCCTGCTGAACTATACTTCGTAGCGTTCGAGGTCTTCGTGTTTGGCGTGGCGCAGGTCGCTCCACACGCGCTTGAAGGTTGTGTCGAGCTGCCGCTGCACCCACTTGTCCTCAACCCGAAAATTTGCCTCGCGCCAGCGTCGCCAGGCGATCTCGCGGAAGATGGAGCGGAAGGTGTAGCCGGTCGCGCTGGTGATGGTTGCGCATGTCACTGCGTCTATCGCGCTGCCGGTGAGCGTGCCAATCGCCGGGATGAACTTGACCGCTTCCAGGACGGCGCTTCGCCCGATAATCGCACTATACATCCAGCGTTTGATATGCTTTTCGGAGATCATACCGTCAATTTCAGGCTTGCTCAACCCATAATCAGCGCCGATTTTATACATCATGCGCAGGCTAATTCCCATCAGGATGGGAATATCCACAAAGGGAATGGGAATCGCGCCCGCCGCCGCTGCCTCGCCAGCGCCCACCAGGATGTGCTTGCGCGCCTGTTTGCCCTTCTCCACCATCGCCTGATTGAGCGCCTGTTTGACTGCGCCGACCAACTCAAACGTCTGGCGCACATACAGGGGAAGCTGCTCGAACGTGATGTCTACCAGTTCGTCAACGCCAAACGGCGAACCAACCACGGGCTGCGCCGCCACCTGCGCCGTCGCGATCACATTGGGCAAGCGCGCGTCAGCAATCGCCTTGACTACTTTGTCTTTCTCGCTCTCGCGTGCGATGTCGCACTTGGTCAGTGTGATAATCACGGGATAGTTGCGCAGAAGCTGGCCGATCAACTGCGCATCGAAGCTGGTAAAACGCGCGCCTGGGGCGTCAATAGTATACCAGATGACGTGAATATGATCGGTTGGGATGAGGGTACGATAGCGGCTCAAGAACTCCTGGGTGTCGTGGTAGAACCTGATCTCACCCTCACTTCCCGGCTCCCAGCCAGGGGTATCATACAGCACAAGGTATTGGTTGGCATAGCGTTGATAATACCGCGTGATGGGCATGCCCGAACCGGTTGCTGCAAGATTTTCCCCAAAGACGCGGTTGATCAATGAGCTTTTGCCCACGCCGCTACGACCAATCACAGCGATATTTGGAACATGTATCTCCGCCATGCGCCGCTCCCCTTGCTGGTATATGGAATCCTATGGATTCACGTCGTCGGCGCTTCCCGTGGGGAGCAGGTTCTTGAAGCCGCCTCGTTCCTGTATCTGCTTGAGAATCTGCGGGAGCGCCTGCTCGAGATACTGCGTGACGCTGCTCAGGGAGATATTGGTCTCGCCGCGCGCCTTGCGGAGCGCCAGTTCATGGAACGTGCGCTGGAAGGCGAAGCCAATTGTCGCCGTGATAGTGGAGGCGACGGTTCCCTCGATCATCCCTCCGACGATGGAGCCTGCCACCGGCACGAACTTGAAGATATTGCCAACCAGCGTCACGCCAACCGATTCGGCGGCCATCGGGGTAATCGCGCCGCCAATCAGTGTGGTCAGTGAGCCAGGGTCTGTGGAGAAGCCATAGATAATCGCTATCGATGTGACCATCCCCACCTGAATCGGGGTGAGCAACACAGAGTCGGAGAAAGGGATCGGCGTCAGGCCGACGCCACCAGCGGTCGCTGCGGCGGCCAGGATCACGCCGCGCGCTCGTTTCGCCTTCAGATCAAAGCTGACCATCTGGGCGGAATCAAAGGCAAACCGCTGGAGTTCGGGCAGTTCGGCGCTGGTGGCCGTGACAAGCGCATCCATGCCCCAGGGCTTCTGGCGCAGGATGGGAAGCGGATCGGCTGCCGTGCGAATCACGCCGACGATGCGCGGGGCGGGCGAGGCGCTGGTGGCCTGTTGCGCAATCTGCATAGATGCTAGCTTGATTGTCTGCTCGACACTGGCGATCTGATCTTCTCTGGCGGCGTCGCATTTGGTCAGTACGAAGAGCACAGGCAAGCCGCCAAACGCCTCGCGCACAAGCTGTGTATCATACGCCTGGAAGCGCGCATCGGCGGCGGAGACCACATACCAGACAATGTGGATGTGGTCATTGGGGTCGGTGGTGCGGTGCGCCTGAATAAAGGATTTTGTATCCTGGCGGAAGCGCTGGTCGCCTTCTTCGCCGCCTTCCCAGCCCATTGAGTCATAGAGATTCAGCAGAGGGTGTGGGTAGAGGGTGTAGGACTGTGTGATAGGCCGACCGGCGCCGGTCTGCGCGACGGTCTCCCCGACAACGGCGTTGATTAGCGAGCTTTTGCCAGCGCCGGTGCGCCCGACGATCAAGATGTTCGGTTTCTTGATCGCCTCTATCTGTTTACGAATCTCTTCCTCGAGCTTGCCTCGCTGCCGCTCAAAAATGGTTCCCTGGGCCATGTTGCCTCCCCGCTGTCTACGGCTGTCTACGCTATCTTACGCTATCTTACGTTGTCTTGCGTTGTCTGTGCTGGCTCTCGCTCGAACGTGTGGTTGCGCCGCTGCCGTGATACCCTGGTACCGTTGTACGTGGAATAGATGGAGAAAGTACGCAAGCCGCTGGTGTGCGAAGTGTTAACATAGTACAAGGCAATCTTCTCACCGTCAAGCAAGAAATGTGCTCCTGTCTTGTAAACCAGGACACTCACCATACGCCGCTGAGGCGTCGAGAGTTGCTCTTGTGGGAATGCGCCTACTCCACTGAGGCGCCGAGCCGCGCCCACGCCAGTAGAATCCCAAGCGCGGTTGGAGCAGTATCGTAGACTCCATTGATCGCCAGCGTATACGCCTCGCGCAGGGGAAGCTGGCGTGCCGTCATGCGTTGTTCTGTGCCATCGCGGCGCTCCTTGCCTGGGAGGGCGTTGCGCGCCAGGTAGATATGACTGCGTTGGCTGGATACTCCCGGTGAGAGAAAGTACGTTCCCAGCAGCGTCCAATCCTCATCATGCGCGGTGTAGGCGCCCACCTCTTCAGCCAGTTCACGTTTCGCCCCCGCCAATGGCTCCTCACCGTCTTCGAGTTTGCCGGAGGGCAGCATTTCACAATATTTCTGCGCCGGATAAACGAAGTCGCGTACCAGCCAGAGGCGCCGGTCGGCGTCGAGCGCGACGATGGTAGCGTTGTCTCCGGGATCAACCACGCCATAGATGCCGGGTTGTCCGTCCGGGCGGATTACCTGATACTCCACCACACTCAGCCAGGGATTGCGATAGACCTCACACGCATTGAGGGTGCGCCAGGGGCTATCGGGCGGATCGGGTGGGATTGGGTGAAACGGCTGCGATGGCTGCGGTGGCATAATGAAACACCTCCTTGTTCGCTTTTCGTCTAAAAAATGGGAAGATCGCACAATTAGGCTGAAGAACTGTCCGCTGGCTTCTCAGCAACGTTATAACACATGGCGAGCGCACGTCCTATCATAGGAGTAGACGTAAAAGACGCTTGATCTTTGTTGTCTCTTTGTTGTGGCCAAATCCAGTTGTGTTTGCCAGCTGAGTGTATATGGTTTTGTGTACGTTGCATTGGGATATTCGCCATCATGTATGTGGGCGGATGGGTATGAGGACGGTTATGGACGCGATGAGGCAGGGGACAATTCCGATGCGCGGTGATCTGTGGAGTTTGCGTGAGAGCCGGGAACATCGGCGCACGCGAACGAAAGCGTTTGGCGTGTTCGCCGTTTTAGTGGGCTGCCTTGCTATTGTGCTGGCAAGCTGCTCGCTGGGTTCTAAGGGAACGGGGAGTAGCGGAAATACCACGCTGTTGCAGCCAGTGGCCGATGCGCAACAGGTGTTTCATGGGCAGATCGTCGGTGTGAAAGACCTGCCAACGCTCGATCCTGCCCTGGCGCAAGACCGAATCTCCGAAGAGCAGGTACAGATGATCTTTCCGCCGCTGGTCACGCTCAACGCGGCGCAACAGGTGATCCCCTGGGCGGTGACAGCCCTGCCAACGGTATCAAACGGCGGCATGACCTACACCTTTCACCTGCGCGCGGGATTGAAATGGAGCGATGGCGCAGCGATCACCGCCGACGACTTCGCATACGCCATCAATCGCGCCGAAGACCCGTGCGTGGCCTCGCCCATCGCCTATTATCTCTATGACCTGACCAATGCGCAGGATTTCAACCTGATCGATCAGTGTGTTGATCCCACGCACGACACCATCAGCGGGCCGATCCCCACGCTCATTGGGCCAGGGCTGGCCATCGTCGTGGTAGACCCGCAGACGCTACAACTCAATCTGAACCGGCCCGCTCCCTACTTTCTGAGTGTACTTACCTATTCCATCGCCTTCGCCGTCCCCAAGCACCTGATTGTCAACGCCGACGGATCGATCAACACCAATTGGACTCAGACGCTTGCCAGCATGCCCGGCGGCTTCGGCGGCAATTTGTACACCATCACCCGCTGGACGCACGGCAAAGAGATCACCTTCACACGCAATCCTCACTTCTGGGGGCACGCGCCGATTCTTCGCGAGATTGACCTGATCATCTACCCCAACGCGGGCGCCGCCTACAGGGCATTTCAATCGGGGAGCGATGACGTTGGGCAGGCGCCCACCGAGGCGCAGGGCAGCGGACACGCCAACTTCCACCAATATCCGCTGATGCAGATTGACTACCTGGCAACCAACTGGGCGCTTGCCCCATTCAATGATCTGCGTGTGCGTCAGGCGTTTGCCATCGCGCTCGACAAAGGAAAGCTGGCGCAGCCAAGCAATGGCGCGTTCCTGCCAACAAACCACATCATCCCACAGGGCATGCCGGGATATAATCCCGCGCTGACGGGGCCGGACGGCACACAAAATCTGAGCGGCGACACCGGCACCGCCCGCGCGCTGGCGCAGACCTACGCCAATGAGCAGTGCCACGGCTCGTTCGCGCGCTGCCCCGCCGTGCAGTTCACCATTGTGAAAGGGAACAAAGCGGTCGCCAACGAAGCCAACGCCGCGATTGCGATGTGGCAGACGGCCTTCCCCGGCTGGCATATCAGCCTGAACCAGCTCGACGCCGCGACCTATACGACCAAGCTGACTCTGAAGGATTTCCAACTGTGGTACGGAACCTGGATCGGCGATTATCCCGACCCGGAGGACGTGCTTTCGCTGCAATTCCTGCCGGAGAACAGCTATGACGGCATTGGCGACGATACCGTGGCGGACGGCTTGATGCGCGCAGCCGACGTGAACCCCAGCCCAAAGCAACGCCTGCTGGAATACCAGCAAGCCGAACAGGCCGAGGTCAACGATGTCGCGTGGATACCGCTGGATCAGCTTACTGGCTGGTATGAAACCAATTCGTCGGTCGCCAACTATGCCGTTGCGCCGACGGGGCTGACACCGCTACCCACCTGGCAGACCGTCTTCATCGGCCACTGACATGCTGGCTATGCGCTTGACACCCCATTCCCTCTTGTCTATACTCGATCTGGTATTCAGCCCGAAATGCGACATGCCAGACACGAGAACGATAAGGGAACAATGCTGTGGCAAAGACAATCGAGGGGGTGGTGGTTCACCCGCTGGTACGCAACGCCGATGATCGCGGCTTCTTCGAAGAGTTGATTCGCGTCAACGATAGCTTCTTTGGCGAGGGCTTTGGACAACTAAGCCACTCGAAGATGTATCCGGGGGTGATCAAAGCCTGGCACATCCACAAGACGCAGATCGACTGGTGGTATGTCCCCTTTGGGCGGCTGCGTGTTGCCCTGCACGACAAGCGTCCCGGCTCGCCCACCTATGGCCTCACCCAGGAACTCTACATGGGCGACGATCTGCCGCCTACTGTCCTCAAGATTCCCGCTGGTGTGGCGCACGGCTGCCGCGCGCTTGGCGAGACGCCCACGCACCTCTTCTACGTCACCTCGAACACCTATGATCCCGAAGAAGAGGGACGCATCCCGTACAACGACCCGGATATCGGTTACGACTGGCTCAGCGGCCCACCCATCAAGTAGCATACCTAGCGCGCAAAGGACACCAACTGATGAAAGGCTTGATTTTGAGCGGCGGCAAAGGGACACGCCTGCGCCCGCTGACCTATACGCGCGCCAAGCAGTTGTTGCCGCTGGCCAACAAGCCGGTGCTGTTCTATGCCATCGAGGCCATCCTCAACACAGGCATCCGCGAGATCGGCATCGTCGTCGGCGATACGCATGAAGAGATACGCGCTGCCGTGGGCGATGGCTCGCGCTGGGGCGATGACGTGCGCATCGAGTTCATCCAACAATCGGCTCCCCTCGGGCTGGCGCATGCTGTGCTGACCGCGCGCGAGTTCATCGGCGACGACCGCTTCATCCTCTTCCTCGGCGACAACCTGATTGGCGAGCGGCTCAACCCGCTGATTGACTCGTTCGCCGCCGAGGATTGCCCGTATCATTGCCGCATCCTGCTGACGCCCGTAGAAAACCCGCGCGAGTTTGGCGTTGCCGAGCTTGAACCGCTCTCAACGGATGCGGCGATCATCATCGAGAGCGATGGCGCGCCTAGCGAGCAGCCTGAGCGGCGCGTGCGGCGACTGATCGAAAAGCCGAAAGACCCGCCGAGCGACCTGGCGCTGGTGGGCGTCTATTGCTTCGACCACCATATCTTCGAGGCAGCGGAAAGCATCAGGCCCTCAGCACGCGGCGAGCTTGAGATCACCGACGCCATCCAATGGCTGATCGACCAGGGCTACGACGTGCGCCCGCATCTGCTGCGAAGCTACTGGATCGATACCGGCAAGATGGAAGACATCCTCGACGCCAATCGTCAGGCGCTCAAAGGGCTGGCGCCGTCCATTGACCCCACAGCCACCATCGCCGACGATGTGACGCTGCAAGGCGATGTGACGGTGCAGGCGGGCGCGACGATTCGCAATAGCACGGTGCGCGGCCCAGCCATCATCGGCGAGCGCGCGGTGATCGAGAACGCCTATGTCGGCCCGTTCTCCTCCATCTACCACGACGCGCAGATTCTCAATAGCGAGGTGGAGTATTGCATCGTGCTGGAGCATAGCCGCATCGTCGGCGTGCCGGGGCGCATCGAGGCCAGCCTGATCGGGCGATATGTCGAGGTGGCGGCGTCGCATGTCAAGCCGCACGCGCATAAGCTGATGCTCGGCGACTATAGCAAGGTCGGCCTGCTCGATAATTAGACCTAACCCCCTGCCCCCTTCCCCGAACGGGAAGGGGGTGATGAGGAAGATAAAGGAAACCATAGCTCATGACCCAGACCAAAACGGCGCTCGTCACCGGCGGCGCAGGCTTCATCGGCTCCAACTTCGTTCACAGCTTCCTGGCTGCCAGCCCAGACTATCAGGTGGTTGTGCTGGATAAGCTGACCTACGCAGGCAACGAACGCAACCTCGATCCGGTGCGCGACGATCCGCGTTTCCGCTTCATCCAGGGCGACATCTGCGACCGCGCGACGGTTGACCGCGCGATGGAGGGCTGCCAGTGGGTGCTGAACTTCGCCGCCGAGACGCATGTGGATCGCTCGATTGTTGATCCCGGCTCGTTCGTGCGGACAGATGTGGAGGGGACGTATACGCTGCTCGAAGCGGCGCGCGCGCAGGGCGTCGAGCGCTTCATCCAGATTAGCACGGATGAGGTGTACGGCAACGCCGAGGCGCCCGACGGCACAAGCCGTCCCTCACTGGAGACAGACGCGCTGAAGCCCCTCTCGCCATACGCCGCCAGCAAAGCAGGAGCCGACCGGTTGGCGTTCTCGTACTGGGCGACGTATGGCCTGCCGGTGGTGGTGACGCGCTGCTCCAACAACTACGGCCCCTATCAATACCCCGAAAAGCAGCTTCCGCTCTTCATTGTCAACGCGCTGCATGACCGCCCGCTGCCTGTCTATGGCCAGGGAACCAATACGCGCGACTGGATTCATGTGCTGGATCATTGCAGCGCGCTTGAAACCATTCTTACGGCGCCAGGGGAACTGGTTCACGGCGAGGTGTACAACATCGGCTCAAACGACGAGCGCAGCATCCTTGAAAACGCGCGAGCCATCCTGGATATTCTTGATAAGCCGGGCGAGCTGATCCGCTTCGTGCCGGATCGTCTGGGGCATGTGCGCCGCCATGCGGTGGACGCGACAAAGCTGCGTGAGCGCCTGGGCTGGCAGCCACAGCATCGCTTCGAGACGGGGCTGGCCGAAACGGTGGAGTGGTATCGCACGCATAGCGACTGGGTGGACTACGTGCTCCAGCGGCAAGACAGCTTTCTGAGCAATGCGTTGGCGCTGGCAGAGAAGTAATGCCAGCGTAAACGGCGGGGAAGCTGTGCAGTAAGGCGGGCATGTGAGTAAGCGAGCAGGCGGGTAAACCCACGCATGGAGGCTTCCAGCCACAACGGCCGCCTACGCGGCCTCGACTCAGGCAAATGAGGGTATAGAGTAGATAGCATTGGGATTATTGTTCATCATGGATGTTCATCGCCTCATCGGCAATAATCTCATCATGGCGATCAGCCCAATGTGGTGTGCTGTATTGAACAGATCAACCGCGCATAACCAGGGATGTTCATCAGCATCGGTACTCTTTATCGGAGAGTACACGAAACTATACGCCTGGACGTATAGTGTTTGCAGGGGGCTAATGGCCCCCAATATGCTCAGATTGCGCAACGCCGCGCCTGAGATGTTCGTCTAAGCAAGAGTCGCCGGTCAATCAGGCAGCGGCAGTGGTGGGTGGTAGTCTACCAGAAGCGAGGGGAATGTATGGCGGCATACGCTCCACAGGCGCCGATGGCTCCGGGGGGATCGCCCCAGCCACCAGCGTTGCCTCCTGGCGCGCGACTGCTCAACCGCTTCGTGATCGAGGGCTACATTGGCGGCGGCGGCTTCGGGCATATCTATCGCGCGCACGATCTCGTGTTTGGCTACCGGCGCGCCATCAAAGAGGCGTTCTACCGTGATCCCGGCTCGCAGCAACAGTTTCACTACGAGGCTGAGTTCCTGATCAACGCCCGCCATCCAAATCTCGTGCAGGCGTATCTGGTGTTTTCAGCCGGTGGACGGCTCTATCTGGTAATGGACTACGTGGACGGCAAGACGCTCGAAGACATCGCCATTGAGATGATCCGCCGGACGGGCCGCACCCCCACAGAACTGCAAGTGCTCGATTGGGTGCTGCCTATCTGCAACGCCGTGCATACGCTGCATACCCAGCCGCGTCCGATCATCCACCGCGACATCAAACCAGCGAATATCAAATTGAGCGACAACCGTGGCATACCCATTCTGATTGACCTGGGGCTGGCCAAGCTCTTTCACGCCGGACGCCAGACGCAAGCGGCGGCGCTGGCCTTCACCCCTGGCTATGCTCCACCGGAACAGTATCAGGCAGTTGGCGCGACCGATCAACGCACCGATGTCTACGGCATGGGCGCGACGCTTTTCTTCTTGCTGACGGGCTACCAACCCACCGAGGCGCCCGCCCGCCTGAGCGCCCAGGCGCAACCACTGCCACGTGCGCTGAACCCGTTGCTCACCCCGGCCATTGAGCAGGTCGTCATCAAGGCGATGGAGCTTGATCCTGCCAATCGCTTCCAGACGATGCGCGAACTCGAGGACGCTCTGCTCGCCTGCCGCTCGGCGCTGGCCGTTCCACTGATAGAAACCATCCCTGCCAGGCCAGGGAGTCTCCCTGCCGCGTCTGCCACACCGGCAAATACGGCTGAAAACGCCGAGGTCGAGCGTCGCCCCGCCGCCAACCCAATCTTCGAGGCAGGCGCAACCGACGCGCTCCTGGCGGGCGCCAACGCGACGAATCCCGCAGGCGAACGTGCACCCTCGGACGAAGCAGATCGGCCCGCCTGGCAAGACTCTACACCTGATGCGCCAGCTGCGCCAGCCGAGGCCCAACCCGACCACAGCCGGATCGTTGCGCATCTGCCCAGCAGACCGGGACGTCGGGCGGCGCCACTCCCACCCACACCACACGCTGCGCCACAGGCGCCCGTTTTGCCAGCGCCATACGCCAGGCGAGAACAACCTGCCATCAATCCTCAAGCGGCGCCACTGCCCTGGAGCGGCTGGATGGCAGGGGCAGAGCGATTGGTCGCGCATCCCTCCCAACGCGAAACGGCAGGAGCCTTCGCCGCGTTTCTCGCGCTGGTATGCCTCTCGCTTAGTCTTACTGCATTCTTCGCCCATCTCATGGCGCTCTTCCTGGCACCGACGCTTCTCCTCTCATTGGCCAGCCTATCCGCGCTTCACGATCTGCATGGTTCGCGTGAGTTCTGGTGGCTGGGTATCTGCACGCTGATCATGGGTGTCCTCTGGCTTGTCATCTGGCTGCTTGCGTGGAGCGTCTGGCTCCGCTAAAATATGCCGTAGGGTATATTAAACGACACACGCAGCAGATACCGTAGATGACAACCAGGAGGCATTCTCCTTTGAGAATAGCTCTATTTGGCGCGACGGGCCGCACTGCTATCTCAAGGAATAGGCGTCAACACTGGAGCAACCCTGTCACGGGGCGATCTGGCGGATTACCTGCTCAAAGAGACAACCGACAACACCTACCTGCGTCAACTGCCGATGGTGAGCAACTGAGTGGGCCGACGTTGGCGGGCGCGTGAACGCGCGCCTAGAGGCCTCGGGACACGAAGGCCGCCTACGCGGCCTGGAGAGTGACTATATCGTGTCGGGTGGGGTGGGCGGATCGAACTTGGCGAAGAGTGGCGTTGGCCTGGGCAGCGGCGTCCCTGGCGCGATGCGTGTGGCGCGCCAGCCCGCCTTCGCCAGTTCACCTTGGCCGCCAAGCATCTCATGCAGGCGCTGCGACGAGAACGGCAGGAAGGGCGCAAACAGCGTCTTCAGGCCGTTGAGCGTCTGAATCATTGTATACATCACACGCGCCGCCGCCGCGCGCTCCATCTTGATCGCCTTCCAGGGCGCCTGCTTATCGAGATAACGATTGGCCTCACGCGCAACGCCCATTGCGGCGGCTAACCCTTCGCGCAGCCTCACCGCCTCGATAGCCACCGCCACTGCCGTAAAACCGCGCTCCACCGTCGCCAGCATCGATTCATCCGCCTGGGTCAGCGCGCCCGGCTCAGGAACCTGCCCGCCAAAGTTGCGCTGGATGAAGGTGAGTGTCCGGTGGACAACGTTGCCATAGGCGCCCACCAGTTCATCATTGTTGCGCCGCACTAGCTCGTCGTAGGTGAAGTCAGTATCGCGGGTTTCGGGCATTGTGCAGGTCAGGTAGTAGCGTAGTGGCTCTGCGCCATAGACATCCAGCACATCGCGCGTCCAGATCACATTGCCCCGGCTCGTCGAAGCTTTGAAGCCACCCATCGTCATATACTCGTTGGCAGGCACATCATACGGCAGCGCAAGATCGCCATGCCCCATCAGCATCGCAGGCCAGATGATCGTATGAAACGGGATGTTGTCTTTGCCAATGAAATAATAGGCGCGGGCTGGCGCACGACCGGCGGAATCGAGCGCCCACCAAGCGCGCCAGGCGCCGGGTTGCCCGCGCTTCGCCGCCCATTCGATACTGGCGGAGTAGTAACCGATCACTGCGTCGAACCAGACATAGATGCGCTTATCCTCATAGCCGGGCAAGGGGATCGGCACACCCCAATCGAGATCGCGCGTGATGGCGCGTGGCCGCAGCCCCTCTTTGATCCAGTTGAGCGCAAAGTTCAAGACGGTAGAGCGCCAGTAATCCTTGCCGCTGGTCAGCCACCTCAACAAGCGCGGCTCAAGTTTGGGCAGATCAAGGAAGAAATGCTCGGTGGCGCGAATCTCGATCCGGCTGCTGACACTGCCACACAGCCGACAACGTGGATCGATCAACTGGGTGGGATCAAGCGTGCGCCCACAGTTATCGCACTGGTCGCCGCGCGCGTCGTTAAAGCCGCAGTAGGGGCATGTCCCCAGCACATAGCGATCCGGCAGGTAGCGGCGGTCGGTGGGGCAGTAGGGCGAATCCATCACATCCTTGAAGAGATAGCCGCGTTCGAGCAAACGGAGGAAAAAGTCCTGCACGACGCGATAGTGGTTCTCCGACGTGGTGATAGTATAGTTATCGAAGCTGATACCCAGACGGTCGAGCGTCTCGACGATCAGCGCATGGAAGCGGGCCACCAACTCGGCGGGGGGGATCCCTTCGCGGTCGGCGTCAACGGTGATGGGTGTACCATGCGCATCGCTGCCAGAGACCATCAGCACGTCGTGTCCAGCCAGGCGATGGTAGCGCGCGAAGATGTCGCCCGGCAGGAATGAGCCGACGATCTGGCCGACATGGGTCACGCTGCGCGCATAGGGCCACGCCACGCAGACAAGGATGCGCTGGGCGGCGTCGAGCGTTTCTGCTGGCGCCTCAGGCGCATCGGGCGCTTCGGATGTTTTGTTGGAATGGTTGGTGGGATGAGATGAAGATGGAGTGGATGATGCGGACATACTAAGACCCTCTCTTCTGAAAGCATTGGGCACTCAGTATAGCACATCCAGCTTGCTCATGCGCTGCTAGGACGCTGGCGTGGCGGTTGCGGTGGGAGCCTGGGTAGGAATAGGCTTGGGTGTCTTCTGATGGTGAGGAACAACTGTGGGATGTTGCAGCGTATGCACGTACTGATACACCTGTCGCCCCAGGTCAACCGATCCAATAATCCCCAATATCACCAATACTATCGTGATCACCAGTAGAAATCCGCTACGTATGGGCGATGGCCTGCGGAAGCGCCGTGGCGCGGGAAGAGTGCGTTTGCGACGTGGGCGGAGCGCCTGCTGCTTGCCCGTGATGGCGCGCATGGTGTTGGTGCGCCATTCGTCTTCGGGCGATTCCGGCGGCAACCACCGACTTGAGGAAACCACCGGGCGCCGCTCTTCCCTGTCAAAGCGTTCAGGCGTGAGGGCGCGTTCGTCGTCATCCTCGGTGGCGAGCGTGGCCAAGGCGTCTGCGTCGCTCATTGGCGCCAAAGGCTGCACAGATCGCGCCAGGGGTACTCCCCCAGGGGGAGTGGGCTCCTCGGCGTAGGCGCTATCGTCATAGCCGCGCTGCGTCACAGAGAGATTGGGCGCATCAGGCCCATCAGGCCCATCGGAATCGAAGGGATCATCGAGACTCGCAAACGGGTCAGCGTCCTGATCGTCGTAGAAGGGATAATTGGGCTGATTCTGCTGATTTCCAGAAGCGCCTGTATTCCTCGCCATCTCGTCGTTCTCCCTATGCAATTCCCACAGCCGAGTGTTATGTCACTACTCGCTTTGCGGCGCTGCTATCCCGCATGCCGCTTGCCAATCCGCCAAGTCTTCGGGTGTCTTTCTGGCGCCGCCAGCTAACGCTACTATACATCATGACGCCACAAACTGGCGAGATGATTCATCATGTTCTCCCCAACAGTTCTCTGGCATATCGATGGTGCAAAATAAGTCCAATGCTCTTCGTTCCATGGTTATACACGTAACATGAAAAAATACGTTTTAGCACTTGACAATGGGCAATTACTTGTCATATAGTATAATCAATATTTCACTATTATGGTATACCACACGCGTGATGCAGAAAGGAGCGCGCAGATGAAACTCCCTGGCTGGCTGCACGTCATCCTTACTCAGAACTTCACTCCGCTCTTTGTCGCCCGCAATAATCCTGTGATATACCCATACATCATCGCCGCCATTGCCTTCACCTTTCTAGGAACAGTAAGCATCCTCTTCTATGAAAAGAAAGGGTTTTGGCTGGACATAGGGGATTGGCTCATCAACGGAATAATGAGCGGCCTCTTTTTTATCTTTTGCGCCATCGGTATCGAAGCTATCTGGCTTGGCTATAGCACACCAGTCACACGGCTCATCTTTTTGCCAGCGAATGATGTGGTAGCGTTGATCGCCGTCGCAATTCATGCAACCCTAACCATTCTTGGCGTCACTCTCATGTGGGTACTCTGGGAGGTTATAACGATCTTCAATCCATTCCTCTCACGAAAATGGCTCGATGGAGCAACTTTTCTTGTCTTCTCAGTCTTGATGATCGCCGGATGGGAAACCGGCCATTGGCCTGGCGGCTATCTGATTCCTGCGGAAATCAGTGATGTCGCCATTATGGCGTTCCTTACAAATGTGCTATGGTTCCCAACCACTACCACAGATACACGAGGTGGATTGGAACACCTTTTGTACTATCTGATACTCTCGGCAGGATTCTGGTGGATCGTACTATCCCATAATATATCAGGCGTCTGGTGGACGTTCATTCTCAACAGCTTCCTCCTCTTCTTCGCCATTATCTGGCTTGATCACCTCCTGGTGGGTCTCTACAAAATGGCGCGATATAAGAAAGTGCGCAAAATCAAACAAGCGGATGCAGAATTTGGGTGGCGTGGCTATGGCGTATTGATTTTAGTGATTGCGCTGGGCGTAGCAGGCGCTCAAGGTTATTTTATGCCTTTCATGAGAAATACAGGTATCACTGAAGCAGTATGGATTGGTGTGTGCGCCTGCGCCGCAATCTGTCTTCTGATCAAATCATTATTCTCGATGATCAACCATGATATTGACATCATGACGCACTCATCCCCTGGCGGGCAGGGAC
>JAJPIU010000211.1 GCA_021324535.1 Pseudomonadota bacterium | reverse complement strand
GCGGAGAGAGATGCGCAGCCTATCCACAAGGGGACACGCCAACAGCGGCAGGAGCAGCGCCGCTACTCGGAGGCAGAGACGCTGTTTGAGCGGCTGTCGTCGTTTGCAGGGTTGTTATACGCCTACCAGCAGGCGGCGTGCGGCAAACGGTCGCGGCCCGATGTGGCCGCCTTCGACTATGCTTTAGAAGGCTGGTTGCTCACCTTGCGGAACAGATTGCGCGCCAAGACGTATCGCCCCAGCCCCTACCGCCGCTTTCGCATCGCCGATCCCAAGCCGCATGTCAGCTCCGCCGCGCCGTTTGCCGATAGGGTGGTACACCACTCATTGGTCAGGCGTGCCCTGGAGCAAGGACGAGCGCGGCCAGAAATATGCTGCTATGCCAGCGCAGGCGTCCCCTCGCTGAGGCCAGGCCGGTGTTCGCGACGCCGGAATGGCCAACGAAATAGAGAAACAGAGCGCGCGTCGGGTCGCTAGCGGCGCTGTGGCGAAGAGCCTCACCGAAGGGGCGGTTGACCGCGCGTTCTCTCTGTCTGGCTAAAGCTGCGGCGAATATGGCTCGCGCGAGGCCGCCTTCTCGTTGAGCAGGACACGTAACATAGCGAACGCCACTGCCTCGGCCTCATTGACCCCCTCGCCATCGATCACCCTGCCTGATAGGCTGGTCAGCCGACAGACGTGCTGGCTTGGAGCCACAGAAGCAAACGGGCCAACGCTTGGGCGGGTGGTCGTCTCGCCGGTCGTCACGCGATAGCCACGCCCACGCAGCCAGGTTTTCAGCTTGCCAGCCGTAGGCAGCCAGAGGCAATCGCGCTGGGCGACATGCGCCTGGGGCCAGCGTCCGTTCGCGTCGGCCAGTGTCAGCATGCCCTGCGCGGGCGCCAGCGCTACCACGAGCCACAGGCTGGCGTCGCCCTCACTGACGTGTTCGCTACCCAGCGTGATACACCAATCGCCGATCTGCGGCTCCCAGGCAAGCCCCTCCTGTGCGAGGCGGCGCGCCGTCGCAGGCGTCAGTAACTCTTCACGCATGGGTGTGTCTCCTCTCAGTTATCCGCCCGTTCTCCGATAATCTCCTGTGCGGCGCGGGCGCCCTCTCGTGCGGCGCCTTCCATGAAGCCCTGGTAATCTACCGAGCAGTGTTCTCCCGCGAAGTGGATCGGCCCCTGGCGCACACGTTCGTACCCTGCGAAACGAGTGTATTGTCCGACACGCCAGCAGGCGTAGCTCCCCCTCAGGAACGGATCGCCGGTGGGATAACTGAGCGCCGCCTTACCGGTGTAGTGCGCGCTGATCCCAGGAAAGACCTGTTCGAGCTGGCGCAGGCAGTCGTGCGCATAGCCCTGAATGAGCGCGTCGTCCGTTGGATTGGCTGTCGTTGTATACGGCGCGGATGGCGAATAGCTGGCTCCCTGGCGTCCGCTGGTGTAGTCAACCAGTAATCCCGTTGAGCCGTTCTGTCCGCGCGAGGCGTCCCAGAGCGTCTGGATGGGCAGATCAGTGATGAAGAAATCGCTGTGGGGATGCGGCCAGGGGCCAGCGTCATCCCAGTAGCGTGTATCGAACTGCATGAACAGTTTGGAGATCGTGCCATAACCCAACTGCTCGATGGCCTCACGCTTCAACTCATCGAATCCCGCCTGACGATAGTCAACATGGCGGAGTGCGCTGAACGGCAACGTGAGGATGGCGCGCTCACACACCATCTCTACACGCCCGTCGTCTGTGGCGAAGGTCAGCGCGATCTTTGCGGCGCCTTGCCGTTCGATGGCCACCAACTCATGGCGCAGGTGAATACATCCCTCCGGCAGGCTGTTGGCAATCGCCAGCGGCAGGCGCGCATTGCCGCCCACGATTTTGCTGCTGCCTTGCAGCGGCTTGGGCGTCGCCCAGTTTTCCGGTACGCTCCGTGGGGCAAACATGGTAAGCAGGTTGAGCGCGCTCTGCTCGGTAGACTCCAAGCCGTAGTAGCCGGAGCATGCCCTATCGAGAAAGCGCCCAATCGCCGCCGTGTGTCCACCTTTGACGTACCGCTCAACCCAGTCGAACACACTCATTTGATCGAGCCGCGCGCCCTCTTGGGTGTGATGGTCATATGTGGTAGGGAGGCCAACCTGTTGCGCTTGTTCGAGAATGATCGGCGCGAGTATCTGGAAATCGCCGCCAAACATTTCGGGGCCGTAGAAGCGCCCGTCAAAATAGAGCAGACTCGGTGCCCAGCCACTACGCCCCTTATCGAGAGGGACAGTGGTTAGCCCGAAGCGCGCGGCCAGCGTATGAATAGTCGTGTGATCGCCGTCAATGAACTCGCCGCACCACTCGCTGACCATGCCGTCCGTCCAGGTTTGGGTATCCGAGTGCATGCGGCCGCCAACGCGGTCGGACGCTTCGTACACGTCACAGGCGAGGCCAGCGTCCTGTAAGGTAAGCGCCGCGTTGAGGCCAGCGATGCCCGCGCCGACAATAGCAATCTGCGACATTGTGTCGCTCCTTTCCGCGAAGACGTGGGCCTCCTGAATAGGCGATAAAAGGCGATCAGGCGAACTATAACTCAGGTGGCTTGTCTGGCGGGACGTTCCTCTGTCCGTAGGTCAGCGCCAGGTAGGTCACGTTATCCCAGGCGTTATGGATGCCAGTGAACAGGAGCAACACCTGACTGGCGGCGACGCCGTAAAGCGTGTCGGCTGGATGGCTCAGGAACAGAAAGGCCATGATCATCAGCGTGCCATAGGCGATAAAGGGAATGACGCCATGCCAGAGCCAGTCTTCCAGCACTGGCTGATAGCTGGATTGCCGGTGCGCCCGCGCCATCACCAGCGCGACGTAGGCGACTCCGCCCAGACCGGAGAGGCCAAGCAGCGAGCCAACGGGCCACAGCGTCGGCCACGGCGCGCTGAGCGCAGCGGAAAGAAAGAGCGCCACGCAAAAATGCACGACGCTTGGCGTGCTGAATGTTGCGACGCCCTCGCTGTTTATCCGTGGCCCAATGTTTGGAAGCAGCGTCACCACGATGAACATCAGGCCCGTGAGTGTCGCTGCGGCGGTACCGATGATGACAAAAAAGTTGCTCCATGCGGCCAGGGTAGGCGCCTGTGCGACCATAGCCAGCGCCAGTTGCATGCAGGTATTCTCCTTTGGCGTGCGTTTGGGTCAGCGTGTCTCAGTAGGTTCCAAGCGTCAGGCCGCCATCCACCTGGATGCTGGTTCCGGTGATGTATGACGCGCGCGCCGAAGCCAGGAACGCGACCAGCGCGCCGACATCCTCCGGCTGACCGATACGGCCCAGCGGTGTAGCCTGCCCTGCCTCGGCGATGGCCTGCTCGAAGCTGATCCCGCGTTGGGCCGCCTGCGCGCCGCGAATCTCACGCTGCCGATCCGTCAGGATAATCCCGGGCAGGACGTTGTTGACGGTGATGCCCGCGTGGCCCACCTCGCGCGAGAGTGTCTTCGCCAGCCCAACCACCGCCGCCCGCAAGGCGTTGGAGAGCACGAGGTCGTCAATTGGCTGCTTGACACTGGTGCTGACGATGTTGACGATGCGTCCCTGGCCGCTAGCGCGCAGCAACGGCAGCGCCTCGCGCGTGAGCCGCACCACGCTCATCAGCGTCAACTGAAAGGCGCGCTCCCAATCGGCGTCGCCCACACGGGCGAAGCTGCCGGGTGTTGGGCCGCCTGCGTTGTTCACCAGGATGTCGAGCCTACCGAGGCGGTCGCGCGCGGCGTTGACAAGCCTGGCGCCTGCGTCTGGCGCGGAGACATCGAGCGCGAGGGATTCGACACGAGCGTCCGCGTGCCCCGCCGCGCTGGCTGCCGCGCGTAGCTCGCCGACCGCAGCCTCCAGGCGAAGCGGTTCACGCGCGCAGATCAACAGCGACGCTCCCTCGCTCATCAACGCTTTGGCGCTGGCCAGGCCAAGCCCACGGCTCGCCGCGCAGACAATCGCCACTCGTCCCGCCAATCCCATGTCCATCGCATCACCCTCCGTTCATTGCGTTATCGCTTTGCCGCCGCCAGCAGCGCACGCTGCACAAGCTCACGCGCCAGCGGTACCTTGTATCCATTATGCGTCAGCGGCGTCGCGCCCGCCATGGCTGCTTCGGCGGCCTGCGCGGCAAGCTCCGGCGTAAGTGGCTTGCCTATCAGGAGCGCCTCGGCGTCTGTGGCGCGATAGGGCACATTGGCGACGCCGCCCAGGACGAGCCGCACATGTGTCATTACACTGTTGTCATCGGTCGCAAGGTGCGCCGCCGCGCTTACCAACGCGAAAGCCCAGGCGCGGCGATCCATCGCTTTGAGGTAGACGCCATGTGCGTTTGCCGGTTGCGCCGGAATGTGGATTGCTGTAATCAGCTCGTCGTCGGCAAGGGTAGATTCCGTGCGGCGGTCGGCGGTCGGCGGCTGAAGCAGATCGGAGACAGGCAGCGTGCGTGCGCCGTTTGGCCCCTCGATCTCGACGCTGGCGTTGAGCGCGATAAGCGCGGGCGCGAGGTCGGATGGGTGGACGGCGGCGCACAAGCTCTGCTCGAAGATGCCCTGGTATTTGTTCTCGCCCTCGCGCGCGAAACACTCCTCGCCGCCTTTCAACCAGCAGGTGTATGGCCCACGAAAATACCAGCAGCGCGGACGCTGAAGCAAGTTGCCGCCCACAGTGGCCATCACGCGCAGTTGGGGTGTGGCGGCGTCACGCACGGATTGCGGCAGGATGGGGAAACGTTCCGCCAGCGTGGCGTCGCGCCCGATCTCAGCAAGCGTCGTTCCCGCGCCGATGGTCAGCCCATCGTCATCTGCGAAGCGTATGTAGCGCAACGAGCGGATCGGCTTGATGTCAATCAATCGCGCTGGCGCGAGCAGGTCGCCCTTCATCAGTGTGAGCAGGTCTGTGCCACCGGCGATCAGTTTGCTCGCTCCGCTGGCGTCGGCTTGCAATATGGTGAGCGCCTGGGTTGTCGAGTCGGCGGTAGTATGGTCAAATGCTTGCATGTATTGTCCTTACCTAACCCCTTGCCCCCTCCTAGTAGATGGGAAGGGGAATGAGGAGCAGCGGGGAATGGTTACTCAAAAAGTTCTTTGACAGGGAGCGTAAAGCCTGGAACGACATCCTCACTGGTGAGCGTGTCGTTCACGGTGAGGGGCTGCTCCGGCTGATTCGCGCGGTGGACGACCACTTCCTGCTTGGATGGATAGACCACCCAGACGAGGCGTACGCCCGCCGCCAGCCACATGTGAACGTTGTCCGCCACATCGGCAAAGCGATCCCCCGATGAGACGACCTCGGCCACCAGATCGGGAATCACCGGGTTCCACTGGGGCGATCTAGCCTCCGGCGTCACACGGCTCATTTGGATAAACGCGATGTCAGGCGCACGCACGGTGTCGGGGTTACGCGCAATCAGGAAGCCGGTTTCAGCGCCATACACGCGCCCCATGCGTTGCTGGCGAATGTACTGGCCAAACAGAATAGTCAATGTGGCAACGACATCTCGATGATCGGCGAAGGCAGACGCTATAGCATGCAACTCCCCTCGAATCAGCTCCAGGCGCAATCCCCTGTTGGGCAGCGCGGCAAAGTCTTCGGCGGTGAGCAGACCGGTTGCGGTAGGCATGGCTATTCTCCTCCGTTCAAGAGGTTCAGGATGTAGTCCGGCGTGAGGGGAAGGCGGCGCACCGGACGCCCCAGCGCATGCGCGACCGCGTTGGCGATGGCTCCTGGCGTAGGGATGATCGGCGGCTCGCCCGCGCCCAGCGAGCCAAGCGTGTTCGCGCGCTCGTTGGGGTGGTTGAAGGTGATGATCTCGATCTCAGGGATGTCGCGGATGGTGGGGACTTTATAGTCCCCAAAGTTGGGGTTCATCACCGCGCCCAGTCGCTCATCTACGAAGCGTTGCTCCATCAGCGCCAGACCAAGCCCCTGGATAATGCCACCCTCCATCTGGCTGCTGAACGTCAGCGGATTGACGATGCGCCCACAGTCATGCACGGCCACGATACGTACTACGCGCACGTCGCCCGTCCCAATATCCACCTCCACCTCAGCGAACTGCGCGCCAAACGTGCGGACGATCACACCGTCGGCGTTGGGGCCACGCATGCCACGCGCGGTGATCTCGTGGCCCTCCAACTGTTGAAGAAAAGAGCCGACCGATCCCATCTCTTTGCCCGTCTCGCGGTTAATGATCGCCCCGTCGCGCACGTCAAGCGCGTCAATGGGCGCCTCGGCCAGATGGCTGACGATCTCGATCATCTCTTTGCGCGCCTCAACCGCCGCCATACGCACGGCAGGGCCGACCGAGGCAAGCGTCATGCTGCCGCCGCTGGGAGGCGAGAAGACGCCGAACTCCGTCTCGCCAAGCTCCACGCGCACAGCATCGAGCGGCAGGCCAAGCTCCTCGGCGGCGATCTGCGCCAGCACGGTGCGCGTGCCCGTGCCGATGTCTTGCGTGCCGGTCAGAATGACCGCCGAGCCGTCGGGAAGCAGCTTAGCGATGGCCTGCGCTGGCGGCCCACCGTCGCCACCCCAGAGCTGGCTAGCCATCCCCACGCCACGCCGCAGATGTCCGTCGCGCCCAAGCGGATAGCGCCGCTGCTCGTCATCGCGTGTGGCCCAGCCGATACGTTCTGCCCCCTCGGTGTAGGCTTCCAGCAGCGTCTTCACGGCGTAGGGCTGATCGATCAACTGATAGCGCGGCGCATGGTTCTTACGGCGTAGCTCTAGGGAGTCCATCTTGAGCGCGCGCGCCAGTTCGTCCATCGCTACCTCTAATCCGGCGATGCCCTCGACGACGCCGGGCGCACGGAACGACGCCTGTGTGCCAAGGTTCGTGCGTGCGGGCACATCTACTGAGCGCACGTTCTCGCACTGGTAGAGTTCCTTCGCGGGCAGCCCGACCGAGGAGAACCAGCCGCCCAGCGCGCCGATATTGCCAAGCGTGCGCAGGTCAATCGCGGTCAGTGTGCCGTCGCGCCTGGCGCCCAGGCGATAGGTTTGCCTGCTCATGGGACGATTGCCCGCTGCGAGGTTTTCCTCGGTGCGATCCAGCATATAGCGCACAGGGCGGCCAATGGTGTAGGCGGAGTAAGCGGCGAGGATGCCCGAATTGTGCGCGCCAAACTTTGCGCCGAAGCCCCCGCCCATGTAGTGCTTAATGACGTGAACCTGGTTCTGTTGCAGGCCAAGCGCGTTGGCGACCTGTGTACGCACGCCAAACACATCCTGCGTGGAGCTCCAGATGGTCAGCGTGCGCCCGTCCCAACTGGCGACTCCGCCGTGCGTTTCCATCGCGTTGTGCAGGGCGGTTGGGGTCTCGAAGGTAACTTCAACGGTCACATCCGCTTCGGCCAGCGCCTTTTCCACATCGCCGCGCTCATACGTCTTGGGCCACTCGTCGGAGATGGTGTTGCGTTCCTGCTCGGTGTTTACCCTGGGCGCGTCGGGCGCGACGGCTGCCTCGGGATCAACGACGAAGGGCAGCAGTTCATATTCGACGCGAATCAAACGGAGCGCATCTTCGGCCTGTTCGCGCGTCTCAGCCAGGACAAACGCCACCTCGGCGCCCTGATACAACGCTTCTTCGGCAAAGATGGGCCGCCCGGCGCTGGTTCCCTTCAGGTCGCCAGTGTTGAAGCGATGCAGGATGGCGCGCACACCTGGAACCCGCTCGGCCTCGCTGGCGTCTATGCTGACGATGCGCGCATGCGGGTGGGGTGAACGCAGCATGACGCCGATCAGCATGCCAGGCAAATGCACGTCGGCGGTGTATTGCGCGGCGCCTGTTACGCGCTCACGTCCATCCACGCGCGGCGTAGGCTTGCCCACGACGTGCAGATCAGCGGCGGCGTCCCAAACAGGCGGCTCATCGCCTTCGAGGACGACACGCTGCTCATAGACCTGTCCCTCGAACTCGAGGCGGGTGGTGACGATACGTATTGGCATGCCGGTTGACCTTCTCTCGTAGTGTGTGTAACAGACATCCCATAGTGTATCACCATCGAATGGCATGCGTGGGGTGGTCAGGCTATTATGGTAAAGCTGGCGTGCACAATAGAGATCTCAATTTGCTTCACCAAATAGCTTGACAGATGAGTGGACGATATGTTACCCTAGAACTGGTAGTCAGCATGAGTGTTCGTCATTCCGAGTCATCTGAAAGGAACAGCTCATGGTACGCACGCCTCTCGCACGCCTCTCGCTTCCATATAACAGTCATCGCTATGGTATCTGTTCTGCTACTCTAAACGCTGGCCATCTGGGGCAGTCCATTTCATAATTCCGCAAGTTTCCTCCATGCTTCACCTCTTGCCAAAAACTGCACTAATCAGCCTAACTTATCTGGGCATTGCTATCCTGCTCCATCAGGGAAGCCAGATGTCGTGTATCACAAAGGGGTGGAGGTCTTCAATGCAACGACAGG
>JAJPIU010000212.1 GCA_021324535.1 Pseudomonadota bacterium | reverse complement strand
GTCCTCATTGTCCCCATTGCGCTCATCGCTCAGCGGATGCTGCGCCAGCCGCACGAGCATAAACGCCCGTAGCGCCGTCTCATCGAGCAGAGCGCCACGGTGAAACGCATCGAGATAGAGATCGTGGCCTTCATCCGCGCTGAGCGGCCACTTCACCATGAAATGTGTCGGCAGGTTCACGCCTACCACGGGTAGGCTCAAACGCTGCGCCACCGCCAGATAGACCACGCTCAGCGTAATGGGAAGGCCAACGTGATGATCGAGTGTCTCGGTCAGTAAACTGTTGCGTGGGTTGTAGTACTCATGGTCGGGCGCGCCGGTGAAGCCATGGCGTATCGCCAGCACATTGCGCATCGCCTCGAGCGCGTGTTCGGCGGTGTGACGGCGACCGCGCTGGCTAGGAGAGAGCAGGCGAGTCGCAGGGCCAAGTTCTGCCCACACCTCGGCGGCCAGGCTGTCGAGCTGACGCCGGTAGCGTCCGCATGCGACGGGCGACTTCACGATTTCGGTAAGCAAAAAGGCTCCCTCTTCCAGGCGCAACACAGCGTCAGGCTGCGCCGCAAAACGAGCAAACCTGAGAATGGGAAAGAACGCTTCCTCATTCATATGCCGCCAAACCTTCCGAGAAGAGCCGTGTAATAGCTGCGTTAGCCGTGCGCACAGTAGCCGATGATCGTGCCTGATTGCTCTACCCCCTTCCCCATCATCCGTAGTGTACCGCATACGAGAGCGATCCTGCTTGCGCTGGCAGACGCTCTATGGACTGACGAGAGACAAGCTTGACTAGGTTGACAGGCTTGCACTGGCGTGAGTCGTTTTGTCTGTGACATGATGTGTCCGTAGAAACGTCGAAAACGCCCGTCCCTTGCACATATGTGGCCAGGGGGAAGAACGACGTTGTACACAATGGCGAAAGCCAGGGCGTTCACAGTCGGGCCGGAGTGGCGTATGATGCAGCCAATCTGCACCCTGATCCTGACCGTGCGCTCAACCACACTTCTCGTAGTGGCGTGGATATGACGTAAGCAAATGCGCAGAGGCGTCGTATATCTTGTGTCATAGGCGGCTGTGGCGCATGCGGCATACAGCACGCAGACAGCGGGAGACGTGGCCCAGCCACTTGCTGGCAAGTGCGAAGACGCCCGGCTGATAGTAGGGGGTTTCCTCGGATGGAACAAGCGTATCGCTCCGGCGGAGCAACCGGGACGGCTGTAAGCTCTCCCATGATGATTGACGCGCGCAACCTGAACAAATATTTCGGCGAGCGGCATGTGTTGTGTGATATTGACTTTCAGGTGAAGCGCGGTGAATGCGTCGCCATCATTGGGCCGAGTGGCTCCGGGAAGAGTACGCTGATTCGCTGCCTGAACTACCTGGAACAACCCACCAGCGGCACGATCTGGATTGATGGTGAAGAGCTACACGGCCAGCTTTCCGCGCAGAAGTTGAGCGAGGTGCGCCGCGAGCTTGGCATGGTGTTCTACAATTTCAATCTCTTCCCCCACAAGAGCGTGCTTGAAAACATCACCCTGGCCCCCATTCAGGTGCGACATCAGCCGCGCGCCGAGGCCGAGGCCAACGCCCGTGCGCTCTTGAAAAAGGTGGGCCTTGCCGACAAAGCCGACGCCTACCCCAATCAGCTTTCCGGCGGCCAGAAGCAGCGCGTCGCGATTGCCCGCGCGCTGGCAATGAATCCCAAGGCGTTGCTCTTCGACGAGCCAACCTCCGCGCTCGACCCCGAACTGGTGGGCGAGGTACTGAGGGTCATGCGCGAGTTGGCCGAAGAGGGCCGCACGATGGTCGTCGTCACGCACGAGATGGGCTTTGCACGCTCTGTGGCGGATCGCGTCGTCTTTATCGATAACGGGCGCATCGTCGAGCAGGGCGACCCGGATGTTGTCTTCATGAATCCCCAAAGCGAGCGCCTGCGCGCATTCTTTGAGAAGGTGCTGCATCCGGTGTAGGCGGAAGCGCATCGTTGTCCTGTTGTCGTTTCTTGTTCGTCCAGCTAGTCAAGCAAGTTGAAGTGAGGAGCATTTGTCATGATCCATTCCTCAGCCAGGTTGTCTCCGCAGCGATGGCGCATTGGCGCGTTCGTCAGCTGCCTCTTCGTGCTGACATTGATCGTCAGCGCCTGCGGCAACACCTCAGCAAATACCACCGCCGCGACAGGTTTTCTGCATCCCGGCGTGATGGCCTGGGGCGAAGACTCCACCGGCGGCATGCCCTACATCGCCCCGAAGGATTCCAGCAATCCCAACGCCCCGTTCTATGGCTATGAGTACGATCTGGCCAATGCGATGGCGAAAATGTTGGGGGTGAAGAACCAGCCAACCCAGGTAACGTACTCCAACTGGCCGCAGGGGCTTGCCAGCGAGCAGTACGACTTCTTCATGAATGGGTTGGAGATCGCTCCTGAGAACGCCTCACAGGCGACCTTTAGCATCCCCTACTATGTGTACACGCAGTCCATCGTCGTCTTGAAGTCGAACAACACCATCCACAGCTTCGACGACCTGCGTGGCAAGAAGGTGGAGACGGGCACCGCCTACAAGGCGCAGTTCATCATGGAGGACTACAACAAGACCCATAGCCCACAGATCAACATCATCACCTCAGACAACCCCACGCCGTTCAGCGATCTCACGTCGCATCGTGTGGACGCCTTCTTCATTGACACGCCCATCGCCGAATGGTATGGCCAGCATGATCCCAGCGGCGATTTCAAGATCGTCGGCGGCTTCCTTGATCCTGGCTACTATGGCATTGGCTTCAGCCGGACGAACAAGAATACGCCAAAGCTGAAGAAGGAGATCAACGATGTGCTCAGCAGGCTGTGGGAGAACGGCACGCTGGAGAACATCTACAAGAACGGCTATGCCTACAACACCAACGCCGCCGGACAGCCCGTCAAGCAGCCCTATGATATGTGGACACCGCAGGAGGACTGCCTGGGCAACTTTGTCACGGTAGGCACGCCTACCCATGTCCCGAATTGTCCGCCGCTGATACCAAGCTAGCGGTTTGTCGTGTCCCCTGCGCCTGTGCTTCCCTGGTTGCAGGGGACGCTTTCTCTCTGGCGCCTTCTGGCTCTTTCTGGCGCCAGCCAGGCGCTACGTCTCACCCCGGTTGTGTCAAGCGAGGCAAACATGGTAAAGCGAATTCCGGCTCCAGTGCGCTTTGCAGGTGTCGCCGCTGCGCTGATCGTGATCTTTGGCGCCTGTAGTATGTTTTTGCTGGGCGCGATGGATATTTATCAGACCAGCCAGACAGGAAACCTATTCAATCCCACTGTGCTGTTGTCGCATACTCTGCACTTTTTACAGCAGACCTGGTATGCGCTGACGATTGCCACCGACCGCGCCGGTGTGCCCTATCATGAGTACCTGCTGCTTGGCGTAGGATTGACGATTGAGTTTTGTTTCATCTCGATGCCTCTGGCGCTCATCCTGGGATTCGTCCTCGCGATGATGTCGCGTTCGCGTGCGCGCTGGCTGCGTACCCCTGCGCGGGCGTTTGTGGAGTTCTTCCGCAATACACCGCTGCTGGTGCAGATGCTGGCGATCTACTCCGCGCTGATCTTTCTGCCACCCTCGCTGCTGAACGCCTTCACGGCAGGTGTCGCGACGCTGGTGCTCAACTATGCCGCCTATGAGTGCGAGAATATCCGCGCGGGGCTTGAGGCGATAGACATTGGCCAGAGCGAGGCGGCGCAGGTCTTGGGGCTGAGCCAGCTTCAGACAACGCGCCTGATCATCGTGCCGCAGATGATTCCTATCATCCTGCCGCCCGTGATGAACGATCTCATCTATATGTATAAAGACTCCTCGATTTTGAGCCTGATTACCGTCATCGAGCTCACCCAGGCGTCGCAAAATATGGGGCACAATTCCCCCAACCTGCAATGGCAGGCGTATCTGCTGGCTGGCGCGATCTATCTCTTGCTGAGCCTTCCGCTGGCCCGGCTGGCGCGCTGGGTGGAAGGGCAGATCAAGAGCAGCCGTCTGGGCGCGCGCACCGACCTCACCTCTGCGGCGCTCCTGACGCTTGGGGTGATGGTTCTGGTTGGCTTGTTCTGTGGCGTGCTCGAGGTCGGTCTCACCTTTGGCAATATCGTGGACGCGTTTGGCGAATTGATTGCGGCCATTGGTCTCAGCGTCGCCATCATGGTCTTTATGATGGCGCTGCTGGGTGGGCTGGTGGGGATTCCACAAGCGTTGTGGCTGTTCATCAGGCGTCCCCATGATGTCGATTCTGGGGCGGCGGAAGGCCAGGGCCAGGCAGGCTCCGTTGCAGTCATGCCGAAGTAGGCGCGGAAAGGAAACGTCATATGAGTTTTTTTGCGCCTATCATCACTGCCTTCCCTACGTTGATGCAGGCGACCCTAACCACCATTCTCTCGTCAATCGCGGGTATCATCCTTGCGATGGTCTTCGCCATTCCGGCTGGGCTTGGGCGGCTCTCGCGCAATACCGTCATCCGTAGCGTCAGTTCGTTTTATGTGGAGACGATCCGTGGCACGCCGCTGCTGCTGCAACTGGTTGTCTGGTACTATGGCGCGCGTATCTTATTACTGGCGCTGTTCAACTTCAACGTGGATGTCGCCTATTTCAACTTCCTGACCGCGCTCGACGCCAACACGCTCTACCCGGCGGAAGGCAGCGTCAGCGGCATCTTCTTCGCCGTCTTTGGGCTAAGCTTTAACTATGGCGCGTACCTGGCCGAGGTCATTCGCGCGGGCATCCTCGCGGTGGAGGGGGGGCAAACCGAGGCCGCGCTCTCGCTAGGGCTGAGCCGCTGGCAAACCATGCGCCTGATCGTTCTCCCTCAGGCATTGCGCATCATGGTTCCCCCGCTCACCAACAACTTCATCACGCTGATTCAGGATACCGCGTTCTTCGAGGTGCTTGGGGTCTACGAACTGTCCTTGCAGACGTATACCTATGTGCAGGTGGTCTCCAGCGTCGCGATCCGCTGGCAATACTTCGCCTTCGAGCTGATCATCTACTTTATCCTGTGTTACGGTCTGGCGCTGATCGCGCGCCGCTTCGAGCGCCGCAATGGGCAATCGCCCACCCGCCGCTCGTTGTGGACGGCCTGGATGCCCTTCCGTACCAGCAGGCTCGTGCAACACTGAGCGCCTCCTTCGCTGATTGGATGAGCGGACGGTTTAGCGATGGCTGGGCATAGCCGGAGGATGTGGAAAGCATCAGCCCTTCCCACATCCTTTGGTGATCTTGCAAGCCTGAGCGACAGAATGTCACGAACATCACATCCCTTTCCCTGCTTTCTGGCGTATACTTCTCCCAACGCATCCACCATCCTACCAGGCGCGCAGATTTGCCTTCCTGCCCATTAACCAGAAGGGGGCCACCATGAATATGTCCCAGGGATCACCCAATGACTCCGACGACCCCAACGACTCAATCGAATCAGCCCCTGCCATAGCCCAATCCCCCGATGAAGCGCGCGCCACGCAGGATGACTTGGATGAATCATCCTGCGTAAGTGAACACGACAATGAGCGTAGCGAAGAGACATCCTTTCCATATCTGCAAGCCGACCAGCGGCAAGACCTCTTGATACGCCGCGCCTTGAGCAATACATTAACCGCGCGCCTGCTTGCTGTGCGCTGCCGCGAGGCCCAAAAGCATGATCTGAGCGGACAGGACTTTGCTGTGTTGGCCACAAACGGGACGCCACATGGTGTGACCTCGCTCTGCTTTTGCGTCTGTGATGGTGTGGGTAGCTCCTATCGCGGCGACTTCGCCGCACGCTATCTTGCTCGCCATCTGCTGGCGTGGCTGCAACGCCTTCCTTACATCCCTGCTACGACCACGCAGATCGAGGAATCGTTGCGCGCGGCGTTGAGCCGTTGGGCTGAGCGCGGCCAGGAGAAACTCCGCGCGGCGGCGGAGGCGGGCGAGGCCGATCCACCAGGGACGTCAGGTTTGGTGCGTGAAGTGCTGATGGAGCTTCGTGAGACGTATGGAGCCGAAGCCGTTTTTCTGGCGGGGCGCGTTGACGCTATGCAGACTGGCGCCGCGCTGGCGAGCGATACACCTGTGCGCTGTATGCTCTGTTGGATGGGGAACGTCAGTGCGCAGGTCTATCCGACGGATGAGGGGCCGTTCGAGGTGGGCAGCCAGGGCGACGACAGCGCGCGCTGGTCCACCGGACGTGGGCTACGTGGCGCGCTCGACACGCGGATCATCTCACTGTCGGGGTTACGCCGCCTGATCACCTTTACAGATGGCGTAGAGAGACTGGCGAACCGGCTGGCGACGCTCAGTGACGACGCGCTTTCCGAGGAGGCGACGCGACTGCTTGGCGAGGCCGCCAGCGACGATATGACTGTGCTGGATGTCGAGCTTCGCTAAGTGGCTGTGAGCGGCGCCTGCGCTGGCAGTCGCAATCCATCGCAATCCATCGTAAGCAGTTACAAGCAGGTGAGCGCGAGACAAATAGCGCCGATCACGAAGTCCCAACAGTCGTTACCTCCCGACGAAGCATGGCGTTGTACCAATTGAGGCCGACCTCAGCCAGACCTCAACAGACCTTGACGATCTCATGGTTCTCAGGCGCCCAACGCCAGCGCATTGTCAGCGGCGCCTGCAAACAGACGTGAACTACCAACAGGAGGCCATATGACTCTGTACTTCCTCCTCAGCGCCTTTGGTGTTGCGCTGCTTGTCAGCCTCCTGGCGAGCGCCGTGGCGTTGCGCCTGTTTCCCTGGTTTCGCAGTGGCGAGAAAAAAGCCGGTAACTTCCGGCCCGATCAATCGGGCGGGAGCGGTGGCCATCAGGTTGAGGTCTCGGCTGCCGCAGCCAAAAAGGGGCGCGCTCCACGAAACAAGGTGCGCGCGCGGTCGAGTGAGTTACCACTGATTGGCGGGGCCGCGATGCTCTTGGCGATCCTGGTGGCAAGCGGCGTCGCGGGCTTTCTGCTTAACTTCACGTTTGGCGATTGGGAGCTGCTTGGCCTGGTGATGGCGACCATGCTGGGGTTTGGCTTCATTGGCTTGATTGATGACATCCTCAAGGTCTTTCGGGGCAAAGGCGTTACCGAGATTCAGAAGTTCGTTGGCATCATTGTTGTCGCCTTTGCCGCAGCCTTCGCCTTTAATCGCTTGCTGGCCTCGTCTGCGCTGTCCGCCCGGCTGGCCTATTCGCCCTACCGCGATCTTCCCCTGTTGGGGGATGTGCTTGTCCATGTGCACTACGCCTGGCTGATCTTCTTCCTGCTGCTGACGGTCACGGTGACGACGACAACCGCCCTTGCGGTAGACTTCAGCGACGGGATGGATGGCCTGAGTGGCGGGTTGCTGTTGAGCGCCGCGCTTTCGTATGCGATCATTCTGTTGGATGAAGGGGTGCGCGACTTCTGGCCGCTGACCATCGCGCTGCTGGCGATGGCCGGGGCGACGCTGGGCTTTCTCCCGTTCAACTGGCCGTCGTCCTGGCGCGGTGGCCCGCATCCATCGGGGAAGCGGCGCGCCCGGCTCATCATGGGCGATACCGGATCGCTTGCGCTGGGTGGTCTGCTGGCGATTGTCGCCATCGTGAGCCGTCTCGAATTGTTGCTGGTGCTCATTGGCGGCGCATTCGTCCTCGAAGGAGTCTCCGCGCTGATCTCGGCGCGTATCCTTGTCGGCTTTTTCCGGCGCTTCCTGTTTGTCGAACGATTCAACAGTTCGCGCGGTTTTCCGCATACAGAGTTTCCGCTTCCCTTCCTGGCGACCCCCATGCACCACCACTTTGAGCTGCTCGCCTGGGATCGCAAGCGGCTTGTCTACGGCGCCTGGGTGTTGGGCGCCGGGCTTGGCCTGTTGGGCATTGCCAGCGTGATGGGGCCGTTTACCTGGGAACGCTACCTCGCGCGGTTCGTTGCATTTCTGCTCCTGCTGCTGATCTGGCAGTTTGGCCCATGGACTCGCGCTTTCTTCGTCGGCCTGACACCCGTCAAAAGGAACCAGCCTGGCGTCCCGCGCTACCTTGCGCTCTACTACGGCGCGCCCTTCAAGCTGTTTGGCTGGCCGCTCTACGCCCGCATTGATGTGACACACGCCACCGTTGACGCGCTCGATACCGCTGCTGAACGCCTCTCGCTCTGGCAACTGATGAACGTCTTCGACGCACGTTCGCTGCTTGGCTACTATTGTTTCCAGGCGCGTGAACTCGACGACGCGCTGCGCATCTGGGATCGCATTCCTCAGCCCAACCTCGATCAGCGCAAAGAAATTTCCAGCTTGGTGATCGCGGCCAAGCGGCTTGTCGCGCAGGAGGCGCTCAACTCGCAGGGATCACTGGCGCGGGTGGTGCTCGATCATACCCCGCCGCTTACCTCCATCCCCAGTGAGAATGAGACGAAAGTGATCCGGCAGACCAGCGGGGCAAATGGCTCAAGTGGTTCGCATGCCAAACCGGAGAGTGGCGCGGCTCCTATGAACTATTCAACGGTGGCGCCGGGGCCAACCACCCGCGTCTCGGCGCCGCCCGCCTCATCCGGTGGGAGACGAACCACTGGCGCGCCAGGCGCCCAGGGAGCACAGGATGCGGGCGCGCCAACCACGAAAGGGGCGCCGCTGAACAGCGCAAACGCCGACCCCAGCGCCAGCGCATGGCGCGCCATGAAGCCGACGACTGGCATTCAGCCAACGCCGCGCCTGCATCCGGTGGATGACGCCATTGCGCCGGATGTGACCGTGACGCCTGCGCCACCACAACATACACAGGAGCCGCAAGCGTCAACCGAGCCGGTGCTCTGGAGCGTCAGCGCATGGGTGGGGGCGAACCCGCAGGCAGTCGAACCTATCGAGCCACACATCGAGCCGCATACGAGCAACGTGAACGAGGTAGATGATGTGGCGACAATGCCTCGGCTGGCGGCTCACCAGCCGCAGGCAGAGCCGCCTAAGCCTGGCATAAGCGCAGAACCGGAGACCGCCAGCGTGGGAGCGGGCGCGCCACAAGAGGCGGCAGAGCCACTTGCTACCACCTCCTCCGAGACGCAGGAAACGTCTGGACAGGCGAACATCACGCCCACCACGCCCACCACTCCCGTCACGCCTGTGATCGTGGCAATGCTGGAGCCGCCGATACCTCGCGCCGCAGGCGATGATACAAGCGATACAGGTGACCACAAGGCGGTGTCACAGACCGAACAGCCTGAGGCGTCCGCAGGCGAAGCGGCTGAGACTGTGGATGCCTCAGCAGCAGAAACCCTTGCTCCCCTGGCGACTGAAGCGACTGTGGCAGAAGCGCCAACATCTCAGACGCCTGATGCGCCAACAGCGGAGGAGTCTGCGCCAGAAGAGCCACCTGCCCCGGTCATCGTGCCAACGCTAACGCCCAAAGCATCAGCGCAGCCGGGTAGTCAGAGCGAATCGCACGATGCCAGCTACGCGCCGCCCACGCTAGAGAATGTGCTGTTGGACGCGCAGAACTGAACGGCGCTCATTCGGTAGACCACAGTTGCCGTCCCAGTAGCGTTTGCTTGAGTAGCATCAAATTGGTGAGCGGGCCAACACCGCCGGGTACGGGGGTGATCGCGCCTGCCACCTGGGCAACTGCCGGATAATCCACATCGCCAACAATGTTTCCATCCGCCTGGACGTTGATGCCAACGTCTACCACTACCGCGCCCGGACACGCCATCTCAGCGGCGATCAATCCAGGTTTACCGACCGCGACGATCAGGATGTCGGCTTGGCGTGTCCAGGCGGCGAGGTCGCGGGTATAGACATGGCAGATGGTCACGGTTGCGTCGCGGCTGAGCGTGAGAAAAGCCAGTGGCTTGCCCACAACATTGCTTGCCCCAACGATCACCACACGCTTCCCCGCCAGTGGAATGTCATAGCGATCCAGCAGTTCGACCACCGCCGCGCAGGTGGAAGGCACGAAGCTGGGAAAGCGCAGAAAGAGATTGCCCGCGCTGCGCAGGCTCGCCCCATCCACATCTTTATGTGGATCAATCGCTTCGGCGACGGTGCGCGGCGAGAGCTGTGGGGGCAGGGGAAGCTGCATCAGGATGCCCTGGGTCTCGTCATCGGCGTTGAGCGTCTCGATGGCGGCGCGTAGTCCCTCGTCATCTATATCTTCCGGCAGGGTGACAACACTTGCGCGCACGCCAACCGATTCGGCGGCGCGCAGCAACGCGCGGGTGTAGACATCCGACGCGACGGCCTCGCCCACCTGAGCAATCGCCAGCCCCGCCGGACGCCCCTTGCGATCTTTATATGCCTGCGCCAGCGCCCGCACGTCGTCGCGCACAGCACGCGCCACCTTGCGCCCATCGAGAATCAGCGCCATCTTTACATGACCCCCATCCGCTCTGCGGCGACTGCCAGCGCCTGTTGCGCCACGGCGATCACCTCGGCTTCCAGCGTATCCGCCATCTCACCTGCCGCCGCCTGCTCTGTGGCATCGTGAAGCAGCACGGCGTTCGCCAGCACATTGAGCCGGGCGCTACGTGCGGCGGCCTCGGCAAAGATCGCCGCGCAGCCCGCGTCGCTGGCTACCATCGGATTGCCAATCGCCGCGCTCTCGCTCGCAAGGGTTGCTACCTCGCCGCTCAGACGCATCACACGCAAGGGCGGCTCCATCGCCGCGCGTAGCGCAGCCTGGATGGCACGCTCACGGCTGGCGCGCTCGTCATCTGTCGCGCGGGGCAGCCGGTAGGCGCTGGCGACGCTGGCATAAGCGCTGGCGTCGGCATCCATCTGCGCCATCAGGTCGGAGCGTAGGGTTTGCGCGCGCGTGAGCAATTCGCGGACGCGCGCCTCCACCGCCTGATATTTGGGACGCCCCACCGTCAACTGCGCCACCATCTCGGCCAGCGCCACCGCCAGCGCGCCTACCAATGCGCTGGCAGCGCCGCCGCCCGGCGTGGGCGAGCCAGAGGCCAGCGCAGCCACCCACTCGCCAAGTGGCCGACTGGCGGAATCACTGCTGCTGGGCGGTTGCATACACCACCTCCTCAATCTGTTGGGCAGGGAACCACTGATGCGTCCTCGCCGCACTGATAGGCCACCATCACAGGTGGCGGCTGCAACGCGAGGATTTGTGAGGCCGTCAGCGGTGGTGTATCGTTCTGGGGGAACGACTTGTAGGCGGGATATTGTACCTGTTGCAGGTTATCAAACACATTATACTCAGCGATCTTGGCGCTGGTATCGCCAACGCTGTCCATACAGGTGATCACCGAGACGCCCGGCCGGAGTCTGATGTTTTGCGAGTCATAGAGCGCGGTGCCGTACCACTGGTAGAGCACAAGGATTTTCGGGGGAACCTTGCCGGTAGCGACGAGCGCCGCCAGCTTGTCAATTACCGGATTGATGTCTTTCGCGTAGAGCCTTCCCTCCGAGTCGCAGCCCGGCGCCGAGATGCAGCCGTTATCCCACTGATAGCCATACTCATTGTCGAGGGCAAGTTCGACGTTTGGCTCTTGCAGATAGGGCCACAAGCGATCAAGGATCATCTCGACCGGCTCACGGCTGAAGTTCACATCGAAGAAGAACAGCATATGCTGCTGCTGTGATAACGTGATGAAATGTTGAATCACACTGAGATCAGCCCAATGGTTGTCATATGGGGGGTAGGAATCCTTCGGCTCGATAGTTGGATCGGTGAGATCAAACGCGGAAACGACCGGATGGGCAGGATCAAGCTGCTGGTAGAGCGCCGATGTTGTCTGGATTTTCGTCATCAAGTCGGTCTCATTGGTGGCGCCCATGTAGGCTGAGCCAGGGCCAACGCCAAAGTCGCCCGTAATCCAATAGTAGAGCAGCAGGCGATTATGCGGCACACTGATACGCCAGGCCCAGCCATCCGGCCCATTGAGCTTCGCCGCGTTGGAGAGCGCGCCAAACGCCCCCTGCCCTTCATGAGGAACCACCACTGGCGGATTGATTGTTGAGCAGGAGGCAAGCGCCAGGGTCGCCATGATTAACACGAAGGAGGAGACACGGCGCGCCAGTCGCATGCTGGCGTTCTTCCGATGCCCACTCGTCCTCATATTCCTCGTGTTCCGCATTGCCTGCCCTTTCTTTGCTATTGATATTCCACCATGACGGGCGGTGGTTGCAAACTCAACACCTGCTGCGGTGTCATCATCGGACGCTCCATCGGCTCATTATAAAACACCTTGAACGCCGGATACTCAATGCCTTTGACGCTGCCAAAGTCATTATACTCGGCGATCTTGGCGCTGGGCAGGCCAACGCCATCCACACAGGTCATCTCGGTGACGCCCGGCTTCAGGGTGATCTTCTGCCAGTCGGGCAGCATAGTGTATTGCCAGATGTAGAGCACCAGCATCTTTGGTGGTATCTTGCCGGTGGCCGAGAGCGCCGAGAGCCGGTCGATCACCGGATTGATCTCGCTGGCGAACGCCTGCCCCACATGCCCTGGCCCATAACAGAGATGATTGCTCACGAAGTCAAACTCCGGGTCAATCGCCAGCTCGACGTTTGGCTCTTGCAGATAGGGCCAGAGCTGATCCACAATCTTCCCGATTGGCTCCCAGCCGGGATTGACATCCAGGAAGAAGAGCATATGCTGCTGTTGTGCCAGCGTGATATAGTGTCGAATCACCGAAGGATTGGGCATATGGTTGTTGTATGGCCCGTAGCCATCATTGCATGGTTCGATCATCGGAATCACCAGATCAAAAGCCGAGACGACCGGATGCGCCGGATCAAGCTGCTGGTAGACCGCAGATTGCTGTTGAATCTTCGCCAGCAAATCCGCATCGTTTGAGGTTCCCAGGTATTGCGGATAGCCTATGCCCTGGTCGCCGGTCAGCCAGTAGTAGAGCAGCAGCCGATTGTGCGGCACACTGATATGCCAGACCCAGCTATCTGGCCCGTTCACCGTCGCGGCGTAACTGATGGCGTTCGCCGCCGCCTGGCCCGATGGCCCTACCGCGCCAACAGGAGCGTGCGATGGATCGCCTGATCCACAGGCGGCCAACAGGATGAGAGCGCCGACCAGTAGTAAGATCACGCCCTGGCGCGGAGGAGTAGGTGTGTTTGTTTTGCCATGTCTGTCGCTTGCCCCACACGCCATCTATCCCCCGCCTTTGCTTGACCTCGCGCTGCGTCGCTTTCTCCCTCGGCGCCCCTCGCCAGGAGCATCCGACTGTATAACGCGCAACTGGCCCATGAAGTTTTCTTCGCTAGCCCGAAACGCTGTGATCACCCTCACACTTTCCATGTGCGTAGGACGGAATGAGTGTGGTCAAGCGTTTCAGTGTCTCATGTGCGATAGTATGAATGCAGTGTGGTGGCGCCGTCTGTCGCAGACCAGCCCGCGAAGGCAAGCTCCGTGGCCGCTGGCCCGTAGGCGCAGCTTCAGCCGCCAGCCGCCATCCGGATGTGAAAACAACCCAATAGAGAAAGAGGTATCGCTATGGCGCTGATCGTACCCTCCATCCTTTCGGCGGATGTCGCCCGGCTGGGCGAACAAGTGGCCGCGACCCAGGCGGCAGGCGCGGATCGCATCCAGGTGGATGTGATGGATGGGCGTTTCGTTCCCAATATCACGTTTGGGCCGTTGGTGGTGGAGGCCGTGCGCAGGCATTGCACGCTGCCCATCGAGGCGCATCTGATGATCGTCGAGCCAGAGCGCTACGTCGCCGATTTTGCGAAGGCAGGCGCCGATACGATCATCGTTCATCAGGAGGTCTCGCTCCATCTCAACCGCACCATCCAGGTGATCAAGGGGCTTGGCAAACAGGCCGGCGTGGCCATCAATCCCGCGACGCCGCTCGCCGATCTGCAAGAAGTCCTGGGCGATGTTGATCTTGTGTTGTGCATGACGGTGAATCCGGGCTTCGGCGGCCAGGAGTTTATCACGAGCATGCTCAACAAGATCGAGCGGCTGCGCGCGATGATCCAGCAGCACAACGCGCGGTGCGACCTGGAGGTGGACGGCGGTATCCATGCCGAGACGGCCACGCAGGCGACACGCGCAGGCGCAAACGTGCTGGTAGCCGGTTCCGGCGTCTACGACGCGCCCGACGGCATCGCGGCGGCCATTGCACGCCTGAAAGCTGCGGTGGTTTGACAGCACACGACATGCCTGCTAACGATTCGGCGCCCCCTATCTCCACGCCGGACGACCCCTACGCCAACATCGCCGACTGGTACGATGTCGAGCATGATGGCTTCGCCGCCGATGGAGAGTTCTATCAGGCCGTGATTGCCTCAGCCGCTGGCGCGCGCATCAACGCGCTTGAGATCGGCAGCGGCACGGGACGGCTGGCGGCTGCGTTGGCGCTGGCGGGGTGGGCCGTCACTGGAATCGAACCGTCAGCGGCGATGCGCGCCCGCTGCGCCACGCGGCTGGCGAAGCTGCCGCCTGCGGTCGCCCGCCGTCTCCATATCGTCGCAGGGACGGCCACGGCGCCCAATCTCCCCACGCCGCCCTCCGGTGGAGCGTTCGACGCCGCCATCATTGCCCTGGGAACCTTCGCCCATCTGACCACTGCAAAAGAGCGCAAGGAGGCGTTGGCGGTCATTCGCCCGCAGTTACGCCCCAATGGCAAACTGGTGATCGATCTTGACCTTGAGGGGCCGCGCTCCCTGGCGGAACACCCGAAGAAGCCGGTGCGCCTGGGCGTGTGGCCGCTTCCATCCAAAGCCACCCCCACGCACTCAACGCAGCCGGCTCCACAACAGCGGCTTACACACATCGCCACCGGCCTCCCAGGGCCGACCCCTGGAACCGTCATCATTCACCACGGATACGTCGTCAGCGAGGGAAAACGGCAGATCAGCCAGGCAACGGCCACCACGACACTCGCGCTGCTCACCTATGAGCAGGTAGCCGAGGAGCTACGCCAGGCAGGCTATCGTATCTCTGCTGTGTATGGCGACTACAGCCTGGCGCCTCTCGCTGCCGATGCGCCGCGCGCCTTGATCGTCGCGACACGCTGATTACGACACCTTGGTGGCAAACCTCCATTGTGGTGATCCTTCCCAGTTTATTCCCGTGTAATGAGAATAAACTGGCGTATTCCAGCCTGTTGCTGGGAACACGTGCACAAGCGAAAGGGTCTTGTGATGAACGAAGCAGTCACGACGCTCGATACCCGCTACAGCGAACCAGATGGTGTGGTCACCTCCTGGGAGCAGACGCGCCAGGCGCTTGAAGCCGCCGAATTGTTTTGGCTCTCAACGGTACGAGCCGATGGCCGACCTCATGTCACGCCAGTTGCTGCTGTCTGGCATGAGGGGGAATTTCACTTCACCACTGCTGACACCGAACAGAAGGCGGTCAACCTGCGTGGAAACCCGCATGTCATTCTGACGACCGGTTGCAACCGGTGGAATGAAGGGCTTGATGTGGTGGTTGAGGGCAACGCCGTCAGGATCACTGATCAGGGCGCGCTCGAACGTTTAGCCGCAGTGTGGGCTACGACGTGGGACGGACGCTGGAAATATCTGGTACGCGACGGCTGCTTTTACCACCATGATGAAGATGAGGTCTCCCAGATTCGATTTTCGTGTTCTCCGTCAAGCCTACCGAAGCCTTTGCGTTCGCCAAAGACCACTTTAGCCACACTCGTCACCAGTTCTGACTCCCAATCAGAGAACGAAACAGAAAATCTTGAGAGCGGTTAAATGCCTGGTTGTGCAGCCACCCCTTGCGTCCAGGCCAGTGCCTCGGCAGGCGAGCGTACCCAGACCGCGCCAGCCGCCAGCAACGCCCGATATGCCTCTACCCCACGCCCGGAATAATCGCGCGCCTGCACAGCCGCTAACGTGGGATCGCCTGCTTCCTGTCCTTCGGCTTCCTCTCGCGTCGCATCCGCCTGATCGGGCGCCGCCTCGTTCTCCGCTTGTCCCTCATTTACGTCTTCGGGCATGGATGCAGGAGAGGCCAGTAACGCCACGCGGACGCCCTGCCGGAGCGCATCGAACGCGGCGTCGAGCAGGGCGATGTTGCCGTGGCCCAATGGCGCCGGACAGACAATCACCGCGCCTGCTCGCTCCATCCATGCGCGCGCCTCCGCGATCCCTTCCGGCGAGATCGGCGCGAAAGGTGGCTCCGCCAGATACGTCAGCGCCAGCCGCCGTGCAAGCGCCTGATCGCTATCGCCAATGTTCAGCGGGCCAACCGTGAAGGGCAGTCCAGCGTCGGCGAAGGCGCGCATCACCAGTTCGCCCGATCCCCCGCCCGCGATCAGGTGCGCGACCGGATGGCTGGGCGCTGCGGATGGTGTATCGTCGCTGGTCGCCATGCCCGCGATGACAAACGGAGCGCCTGGGAAGCCCGGCTCATCGGGCGCCACACTCAGCCGCGCGTCGTCGCGCAGAATGCCCACCCGCACGGGCGTCCGGTAGACCTGGCGCAGCGTCTCCGCCGCCAGCACGCGCGTCGGCGCGCCATCGGCAACCACCTCGCCATCGAAGAGGATCAGCCGCTCGAAATAGCGCGCCGCTAGATTGAGGTCGTGCATGGTGGCAAGCACCGTCAACCCCCGCTCGTGGTTCAGCCGCCGCACAAGCTCGAGCGTTTCGATCTGGTAGCGGATATCCAGGTGCGCCGTCGGCTCGTCCAGCAGCAGGATCGCGGGCTGCTGCGCCAGCGCCAGCGCGATGATCACCCGTTGGCGTTCGCCGCCGCTCAGTTCGTTGAAGACGCGATCCGCCAGATCGGCGCTACCCGTTGTGACCAGTGCTTCATCCACCGCCGCGCGATCTTCCTGCCGTGGCGCGCCCAATGGACTGAGATATGCCGTGCGGCCAAGCTCCACCACCTGGCGCACGGTATAGCCAAACTGCACGGAGAAATCCTGTGGAACGACGGCCACCCGCCGGGCAAGCTGTTCGCGTGTCAGCCGCCGCACATCCGTTCCCTGGATGACGATCCGCCCGGCCTGCGGATGGATGATTCCGGCGGCCAGCTTCAATAGTGTAGACTTCCCCGCGCCGTTTGGGCCGATCAACCCCGCCAGTTCCCCCGGCGCAATAGCCAGCGAGACATCGCGCACGACGGCCCTCCGCGCCGCGCCTGCATAGCGGTAGGTGACGCTCTCCAAGGCGACGGCAGGCGTAGGAGATTTCTGGGGGGGGCGCAGGATGGGAGATGGGTTCTCATGTAGGATGGTTGTGGCTGACAGAAAATGAAGCTTTCGCCCGCCGCAAGCTGCCGTCCCTTCAGGGCGTGCGGAGAGACGCTTGTTGGATTCATCCACCTTTCCCATTTTCCTTTCCTTTGCTGTCCGCCTGTGCGAGAATCTATTCTAGGCGCTTGTACCTTCTCAACTCAAGAGTGTTTGCCGGTTCCGCGCTAAGTGAAGGCAGCTTCAGCGGTCGCGCGGGTAAAAACACTACCGTCACCGGGCAGGTATCTTCCGTCACGATCCAGGTTGCGTTTGAGCCTGGCTCGCCTGGACAGGAAGCAAGGCCCAACGGGTAACGGGTCGGGCAGACCCTTCAGGCGCAAATGCGCAGCCCTGGATACCCTCAGGGTGACAGACGTATCGCCTGAGCATCCGTCAGGCTTTGGCCCATGCGGAGTGTCAAATGATGGCTCCTGGCAAGTATTAGAATGAATACGCCTTACCCGCGCGCCGGAGCAGCGCCAGAAAGAACGGTGTGCCCACCAGCGCGGTGATGATGCCCAGCGGCAGAATCGTCGGCGCAAGCAGCGTGCGCGCGCACATATCGGCCAGCGTGACAAAGACACCGCCCGCCAGCGCCGAGGCAGGCAGCAATAGCCGATTACGTGGCCCCAGTAGCATCCGGCAGACATGCGGCGTCACCAAACCCACGAAGCCTACCAGCCCGCTGATAGAGACGGCGGCAGCCACCAGCAGCGAAGCGACCGCGACGATCAGTAGCTTCTGCCGCTCGACACGCAGCCCCACATGCGCCGCCATCTCCTCCCCAAGTGCCAGGGCGTCCAGCGCGGGCGCCAGCGCCATACTCACCAGCAACCCCAGTCCCACCAGCAGCGCCACCACCTGTACCTGTGTCCAGCTCTCTACCTCGATGCTGCCGGAGACCCAGAAATACAGCGAGGCAAGCCGTTCTTGCAGGCTGGAGTCGAGCGTGATGATCAGCGTTTGGGCGGCGGTGAGTGCCGCGCTGACCGCCACGCCGGCCAGCAACAAGGTCACGACGGGCGCCTGCCGGCCGCGTGTGGAAAGGGCATACACCAGCGCCACAGCCGCCAGCGCGCCAACGAATGCGAGCGCCGGTACCCCGCCAAAGCCAAGCCAGTAAAACGCTGCACTGGCCGTCAAGGCAAAGGCAAGCGTCGCGCCAAGCGCCGCGCCCGCAGAGGTACCCAAGAGCAGCGGATCGGCTAACGGGTTGCGCAATACGCCCTGGAAGAGGGCGCCCGCCGCGCCAAGCGCCATGCCCACCAGCGCCGCGCCAAGCACGCCCGGCAATCGCAACCGCAGCAAGATCGCCTGATCGTAAGCGGGCCAGTGCGCCGGGAAGTGAAATACCTGGGTCTGGTTGAGCAGGATTTGCGCGGTGGTTACTGGCGAGATGGGCACGGCGCCTATCGCGGACGCCACCACGATTGAGAGGAAGAGCGCCAGCGCCAGCAGCGGCAAGACCACCACTGCCCGATAGGCTGCGATAGCGTCAAGAGCTTTCCGCCATGCGCGCCATTCCACATCGTCTGGCGAAGGTGTAGCGCCAGCATGTGGCGTCTTCTCGGCTGTGACGGACTCTTGTTCAAGGATGCGCGCCATGTCTCTTGTCGTCTCTTCCCACTTGCGAAGTAAGGCGTGTTTTAAGAATATCCCCTCATAGCTTATCACAATTGGGGCGCCTCTCTTCCCTTCATCCCTTCTTCTTCGTTCTACGATTAGAATACCTAGAGCACCCTACGATTAGAATACCTAGAGCACCGCGCCATAAATGCGGGTTCTTTGGTTACGCTGACAGGTATACAGACAAAGACAGACAAAGACAGACAAAGACAGACAAAGACAGACAAAGACAGACAAAGACAGACAAAGACAGACAAAGACAGACAAAGACAGACAAAGACAGACAAACGAGTTTTCGGCGCCCATCTTGCTTGCCACCGCAGTCCGTGAAAAGCAACAGAGCCTCCCTGCGCCATGACCTCGCCAGCCATGAGTTGACATGAGCGCCAATGCGCGGATCCCTCGCGCTTTTCTCAATGAGCCATCCTCTTCATTATTCATCTTTTCCGCCAGGGCAGGGAGTGTTCAGGAGAAGGTTTAGATGGAGATAGACCCGCCCACTGGCCATTCTCGGCCATCTGTGCGCCCCGACGCTGAGGCGATCCTGGGCCAGGAGCAATTTCCCGCGCCGCCAACACAGCCGATCCGTGGCCGACTCATCGGGCAGCGCCTTGGCGAGTTTGCGCTGCTGTCGCTGATCGGCGTCGGCGGTATGGCGGAGGTCTACCGCGCGGAGGATACGGCGCTGGGGCGTGAGGTAGCCGTCAAGGTATTGCCAGTCGAACTGGCCTTCGACGACAGCTATGTCGGGCGCTTCCAACGCGAGGCGCACATCGTGGCCCGCCTCGATCATCCGCATGTCATCCCTATCTATGCGTTCGGCGAAGCGCATGGCTTGCTCTATCTGGTGATGCCCCTCATGCCCGATTCGCTGCATATGCACCTGCGTGAAGGACGGCCAATGATCTTCGACGAGGCGGCGCGCATCACGCTCGAAGTCGCCAGCGCGCTTGCCGCCGCGCACGAGGCTGGCATCGTTCACCGCGATGTCAAGCCTGAGAACATCCTGCTGACGACGACGGGAACCGCGCTGCTTTCCGACTTTGGACTGGCGCGCGAGATTACCGTCTCACCGCATACCATCCCACGGCCCACGCTCGCCTCGTCAGGCTTTCCCGTGGGCACGCCATACTACATGGCGCCTGAACAACTGCGCGGCGAGGCGATTGACCAGCGAGCCGACATCTACGCGCTTGGCGTCGTGCTGTATGAGATGTTGACCGGCGCGCTCCCCTTCGTTGGCGATACCCCCTACCAGATTGCCGCGCAGGCGTTGACGAGGGAAGCGCCTCCTCCTTCACAGAAGAATCCCGCTGTCTGGCCTGCGCTCGATCAGGTAGTGCTGACGGCGTTGGCCAAAGACCCCAATGATCGCTATCCCGATGCGCCTGCCTTCGTTGCGGCGTTGCGCCAGGCGATGGCGTCGAAGACGCCGCCCATACCTGGAAGGGGTAGCCGTAGTAGCGCGCCAACGTTGCCCTCTGTGTTGTTTGGCGCTGTCGCTGTCGGCCAGCCGCAACGTGCGAGGCCGTCGTATCTGCGGCTGTGGGCGCCGCTGGCGGGCGTGGCGATCATCGCGCTGCTGTTGGTTGCGTTTGGCAGCGGATTGGGCTGGCTTCCGGGCGGGAACACAGGCTCATTAGGGGCGCGCCCTGGCGTCAGCGCGCCCGACGTTGGCTCCCATTCGACCTCTGGCGGCGTGGGTACGCCAGGCGCTCCAACAGGGGTTGCCTCACCGGGCGCCGGTTCAACCGTGACGCCGCTTGTCTCTGCGACACCAGGCAAACATCCGGGAGCGACGCCTACCACTGTTCCAGGCGCCACGCCCACGTCCATCCCAGGGGCCACGCCCACAGCGACCTCTATCCCAGGCGCCACGCCCACGCCAACCACAGTCGCCAGTCCACTGCTCACGTTCTCACCAACGCCCTGGGTACTCCAATCAGGGGGGCCGGGCAGCAAAACCTGTAGCGGAACGCAGATCATCACGAATACCGGAAATCAGACGGTTGGGTGGTCGTGGCAGGGGCCGCCACAGGGCAATATTCAGTTCCAAGTGAACGGCGGGGGGAATATGCCCTGGCCGAGCGATACCTCGCCCGGCATTGCCCCTCAGGGGCAGGACGTTCTGAGCGCGACCACGCAATGCGGCAGACAGCCACAATCCTATACGATCACCGTAACCGATACACTTGGCTACAGCTACACGTTCACGTTCCAGGTTCCGCAGCGGGCAGGTTAACATCGGGCGGGCAAGGTTGCACACAATCTCCTCGCTCCCGCCGCAGCAGGAGCGAGGTCGGAGGTAGGGGGCGCCTTGCAAACGCGCCTGAGATGTGGTACACTGGGATGTACGCGAATGTATCTGATGGACATATCCATCATATCTTCCGCTTCTCTTGGGGATGTCGGGTTTCGACAGGCAAGGGAAGGGGACGTTTGCAGGCCGAGGCGCCAGATGCACCCTCGTTAAAACTGGCAAAAAAATAGCTGCCGAAGAGACAGCTCCTCTCGCTCTCGCCGCTTAATAACCGGCTGAAGCGCATCCGTCCGCCCTCCGCCTGACGGGGCGGGTACGGGTGTCACACAGTGAGGCTGGGTAGCGCGGATTGCTCGCTAGGCGCTACCGAGAACCAGCGGGCAGGCGTCGAAGCATCCAGCTGATGGGAGTCTGCGGCGCGTCACAAAAACATCGGCTACGCCTGTAGCATATCGTCTCAGTCATTTGTTTGGACGGGGAGTTCAACTCTCCCCCATCTCCACCTGCCCAGCCCTGAATTATTCAGGGCTGGGCCTTTTTTGTCAGGAGCGAAGGCCAGTAGCGCAGGACGCCTACTTATCGCCTGTTTCACGGAATACGCGAATGGCTGATACGTCTTGACAAGAGAGCCTTAAAACGCTAAAATGGCGTATCTCATGGCACACACTGCGCCTGCCCGCCTGGTGGAGTTACCGGATGCAATGGGGCATGGCTGCTAAACAATTGATGAGCGCGTAAAATCGTAAAGCGAGGCAATGAGGCAATATGGAGAACCTGGAGCAGAGCAGGCTAGCCCGCCCGCAGAGCGAGGCGCGCCCTCCCGTCAACGACAAAGCCCTCGCCGTATCCACAAACGGGTTTGCCCCTCCCAAAACCCCGCTTGCTATCGTCAGGAGCCATGATCTTGCCCGCAGGCAACGGTTGGTCAGGCTGATGGCGCTTGGCGTCAGTGGCATATCGCTTGTGCTGCTGCCCAGTGTCTTTATCCCGACCCTTGATAGCGTTTCTCTGGTGGCGCTGTTGATCGTCTGTGTGGGCGCCCTGGCGGCCTATGTCATCAATCGCTGGCAGCGTGTTGGCCTGGCTGGATATTTGCTTTTAGGAGGCGGAACGCTTGGCATCGCCTGGGTCATTACGGCGCGGGGACTGGCTCCCGGCTTGACCCCAACCGATCTGCGCCTGTATGACTTCTTTATCCTCCCAATTGTCCTCTCAGGTGTGATTTCCAATCGCCGTATGCCCATTCTGTTGGGAGTCGTGACGGGCAGTTTTACGGCATTGTCTCTGCTGTTTTTGCATCATACACCTGCCCTGCAACTCTATTGGGATGGCCGCGATCCTCAGACGATTGGCTCAGTCTACGACGTGATCGCGATCCCACTGGTCATCCAGGGGTTGACGGCGGTTGCAGGGTGGTTGGGCGCTGATAGCGTGCGGCGTTCCCTCTTGAGCGCGACAAAAGCCGACGAGCTCGCGCTAGCCAACGAGCGGATTCTCGCGCAGGCGAGCGAACTCGAACGCCACCAGCGACAGTTGCGCGAAGGCATTTTGCACTTGCAGCGTGTCCATACAGCGTTTGCCAACGGTAATTTCGAGGTGCGAGCGCAGCTTACGCCAGGCGAGTTGCAACCGCTTGCGCTGAGCTTGAATCACCTGCTGACGCAGATGCAACGGTTGCTCCGCGAACAAGGGCAGCGCAGCCGCATCGAGGCAGCCGCTCACGAGCTGGCCCATGCGCTGCGTCGCCTGCGCGCTGGAGCCCCGTACACGCCCCCACCCTATACAGGAACATCCTTTGATGAGGTGTTGCTGGAGTTGATAACCGCCTACCAGCAAGGGATGTTTACCGGCGCGCCCAGCGCTGTGTCCAATGCGCGCGATTCGCGCAGTTCGCGCGATTCGCACTCCTCACAATCTCCTGACCTCGATCAACAGTATCCCAGTCTCGATACGCCCCAAATGCGCTGGGATCGCGGTTAGCCAGTTAGCGCGGGTAGCTTCATGCGCATGATGCGCCTGCCGATCAGCGTGTACGGCGGTAAGCCTGTGTGGCGTGCTATGATACTGGCGAACGATTGGCAACGCGACTGTGTAGTCAGCCGCTGCCGGGAGAGCCTAATGAAAGCCAGATAGCATGAGAGGAGTACAGCCCTATGCCACTTGATCCTGCGTTGGTGGGCCACGAAACGGCGACTCAGACTGGCGTCATCACCGCCGAGGATGTGCGCCAGTTCGCCGACGCCATCGGCGATAGTAATCCCATCTTCCGCGATCCCGCCGCTGCGCAGCTTGCGGGGTACGCCGCCATCCCCACCCCACCGACGTTCATCACGCGCTTCCGCGTGTCCTTTGCCGAGGCCGGACTTGACCCCGAACATAGCCAGGTGTTACATGGCGAGCAGGAGTATACCTACATACGCCCGCTCGTCGTCGGCGAATCGCTGGCTGCACGCCATCGTGTGGCGAGCATACGCCAGTCGGCGCGGGCGGGCGGTATGGCGATCATGACGCTGGAGCAGCTTGTGGATTCTGCCAGCGGAGAGCGTGTGGCGACCGGCAAATCTATTGTGATCGTGCGCGATACGCCTCCCGATGGCAAGGCGCCTGCCGCTACGGCAGGTAGTGGTGGTAGTGGTAGCGGCGGCAAATCCCAGGCTACCCCACAGGGCGAGGCGATTCCCTCTCTGGTGAAGCATGTCACGCAAGAGCAGATAGACGCCTACGCCGACGCCAGCGGTGATCACAACCCCATCCATATCAATCCTGAGGCGGCGCGCGCCGTTGGCCTGGATGGCACAATCGCGCATGGCATGCTCAGCATGGCATTCCTGGGACAGGTCGTCACCGACTGGCTGACCGCCCGCAATGCTTCTGGCGGATGGCTGGCGCGGCTGCGAGTGCGCTTCCAGGCGATGGCGCGGCCAGGCGATACGCTGACCTGCCAGGGCGCGCTGGGCGAGGTGAAAGATGGACGCCAGCGTCTCGAACTGTGGATTGACAACCAGCACGGCGAACGGCTCACCACAGGCGACGCCGATGCCGTGCTTGGCGTGTAAGACCGGGGAGAGTCAGTAGCTCTTGGACATGACTATCACGAAGAGAATGAAGCCAACTAGCAACGCGCTCAACAGCAGGGCGATGATGCTCATCACCAGACCGGCGATGGCCAGCCCTCTGTTTGGGTTCTTCCGTAAGCCAAAGCTGCTGAAGATGATGCCCGCGATGGCAGTGGGCAAACTGATGATGAAAAACACGAACAGCGAGACAAGGCTCACGATGCCCAGCACAAATCCTGTGATGGCCAGCCCGCCGCCATGAGACGGGTTTTCAAGTGACCCGCTGTACGGCGACATCATCACCGGGCCATAGGCCGCATACGGTGAATAGTCCACGCGATACCCTGGCGAGGTGGGAAAGTAGGCGTCGGGCAGTTCAGGCGGTGGTGGATAGAGCGGATAGGATTGTGGAACAGGATACGGGTATGGCGGAGGTGGAACGGCTGGCGCGCCTTGCTCCGGGAAAGCGACGGGCGGGCCTCCCGTCGGCCAATTCGCGGGATGTTGATTTGGCGGCTCGCTCATCGTCTCCTCCTGCCCACCGCATATCACCCATGATGGCTGGCGTCTCGTCCCCTCAGCCGGTCTGGCGCTTGTTAATGCATGTGCAGTATAACATGAAGCGGTGTGAAGAGCAAACGCCTGAATTGCCTGAAGAGACATTTGGGGGAGTAACATATGCTCGAAGATGAGATGTCAGATGGTACGCCCGAGGCTGGCGCCCGCGAGGTCGCCGACTGGGAGCGTGCGTCGTTCACCTATCTGCGTGTCCATCGCCAGGGGATCGCCGCCTATGTGACGCTGGCCCGCCCGGATGTACATAACGCTTTCAACGAAGACCTGATCGCCGAACTCCACCAGGTCTTTACGCTGCTCAGCGCCAATGCGGAAAACGATCAGACGGTGCGCGCGGTGGTGTTGCAGGGAGAGGGACGCAGCTTCTGCGCAGGAGCCGACCTCAATTGGATGCGCGCCAGCCTGGAACGCACACACGAAGAGAACGTCGCCGACGCGCTACGTATGGCTGATATGTTCCGCGCGATTGATCGCTGCCCCATTCCGGTGATCGGGCGCATCCAGGGGGCGGCGCTGGGTGGAGGCTGTGGGCTGGCCGCTGTCTGCGACATTGTGATCGCCGCTGAGGACGCGCGTTTCGGCTTCACGGAGGCGCGGCTGGGCATTGCTCCGGCGGTGATCTCGCCCTTCGCAGTGCGCAAGATTGGCGAAAGCCACGCCCGCGCGCTCTTCATGACGGCTGAACGCTTCGACGCCGCCCGCGCGCTGGCGATTGGGCTGGCTCACCGTGTGGTTCCGGCGAACGAGCTGGATGAGGCGGTTGCGGCGGCGCTGGCCGCGCTGGCGCAATCGGGGCCAGAGGCGGCGCGCGCGGCGAAACGCATGGCCGTGACGGTGGGGCGCCTGCCCGACGATGAGGCGCGTCTGCTCACGGCGAACACCATCGCCGATCTGCGGGTGAGTCCGCAGGGGCAGGAGGGCATCCGCGCCTTCTTGGAAAAGCGCAAAGCTGGGTGGATTCCAGACGGCGAGGCTTAAAGTGGACACCAGATTGGGCACCATTTTGGTGCCCACATATTACTTTTGGATGATCTCAGTTGGATGATACTTCTTTGACCTTATAACTTGCTCATTGTTGGCCCATATCAAGGTTACTTTGCAACTATTTACTGGCGCCTTTAATTAGGATAAGATACAATTGTGGTCTACGATGTGCTGAGATTTGCAAAGAGATCGTGAGATATGGAAGGCGAGTGCAAAACATGAAACGAACTGGAAAAGGCGATAGGACTCGGATTGCAACTATGTTAGGAGGGACAAAAAATCCCTTGGCTAAAATACATCAATACCTTCCTCATACTTTGACAAACCAGCATAGCCCGGTATTAGAAGGTATTACAATAACAGAGATCGATGACACTTCAATGGTATCTTTGAGTCAATCTGTGACACCCCTCTCTGATTTTGTTGTTTTGCAGCAGCGTTATCCTAATCATAAAAAAGTGATGAGTGTTGCATTGTTGGGCAACCTGGGCTTACCTGTTTTACCTGGCTTTGTCGTGAGCGAACTAAGTAATAAAGTTTTAGACTTTTTATCAGATTGGGCGCATAGAAATGGATTTAAGCGCGTCTCGATTCGTTTTGACAGCACGTCTCCGCAGGACAATATTCGCTTGATGGGCGCGAATCCTACTATGACCGACCTTCATAAGATGCGAACTCTGGTTCGCCCACCTGTCATCATGATGGTCATGGCTGCTAATGATCGATTTGCACAGGGCTACAGCATTATTACAACATTTGCGAAACAGACAATGACCTGCGAAATCGTTGGGCCGGGGTTTGACGCAAGCGATTTGACACGAGGTCAGGTAAACCGCCATGAGTCTTTTACTTTTTGGCGGAAAGACGTGAGCGACGACGCGCATCGTGAGTTGCGTCCTTTGGATGTTGTCGAACATACCATTATCAGTCAGGAAGGATATGTCGAGAGCCTCGAACAGCGTTATAGTAAGATATTTGCTATCATCGAAAAAGGGTTGGGCCATGCAGTCAATGGCCACGCTCTTAACACAAAGGAGACTGAGCATGTTCAGTCGTTCCTGCGCCGCCGTGGAGCGCCACAACTTCCCAATACCTATACTCCAATCGGCTTTGAGAAGCTCTCAGAGCTTTATGGCTATCTCTCCGACCTTGATGTATTCCATAATTCCATGGTGACAAGCAAGACACTCTCAGCAAGCTTCTTGCTGCAACATGGTCTGGTCTTTTGGGATTTGTATGGGAGTGACAAGTATATGCAAGGGCGGCAGTTTGCTACGAAGTGATCAAAACTTTTGTTTGTTGATCACTTCGTAGCATGACTTGCTCTGTTTTTAGCATCAAGCTGGATTAGCTTTACCCGCCTCCAATTTCTTCCACATTTTGTCGAACAGTTCGCAATACAGCTTGAAATAATCCGGATCTTGCCCCACAGAGGAGGCAACCACATCCCTTGCAGGAGCTTGTCGAAGCTCAATTATTGGGCCTGGTCCGTGTCCCGGGAAGAAAAACATGACATACATATAGGTGTCACCACGTAAAAGGGTGAAAGGTATCATTTCGTTATGGCGAAGGAGAACAATAGGAAATTCGTGGGTGATATTCGACAACGTATTCAAATTATCCTTGAGCGACCGCTTTGAATGGTCTTCATCATCTATCCACCTACCAATCATAGGTAAGACCGGATTATCATCGGTACTCAGAATGATTCTCAATTTGAGCTTGGCTTCTCGCAACCGCTTTAGCACATCGTTTTGAAAGGTTGCTACCAAGTCAAATTTGAGAAGCTCACTATCCTCATAGCATAGCAACTCAACAACGTCAGCGTGTTTTAAAAGATACACCCAGCGATCTGCTAACGTCTTTCCTTCCTCAAAGGTTCGCGCGCCACGTCCTGCGCCAAGCGCAACTATTCCCAACGAGTTAGCTGTCCTTACCAATGCAGATATGGAATTCAAATCTTCCTTGACCTGTGTACCGATATGCTCCAAATCCTCTTTGACAACACGGTTGAGCCGAGTTATGTCGGTTTTGACGGCTTGGTTAAGTAAACTTATATCTTGCGCCACTGCCTCTGAAACTCCACTTATCTCCTGTCGGAGTTCTCGTAAGGATGCTGCTACATTGCTCTCGATATTCGCCTGGCGCGAAGTTGTTCTCCTGACGAACACCAACGGAATGGCAGCGCCAACACCAGTACCAGCAAGTCCAAAGCCTATATTTGTTAAAAGATCGCGGAGGTTTCCCGTGACGCCAAAAAAGTAAGGCGCAAATGCCAGTACCAGCCCCAAGAGGATTGGAATAGCGATCACACCGATAAACTCGAGTGCTGTTTCTGAGAGAGAAAATCTACGATTTTCCAGATGGGAATTAGAAACAGACTGCTCATCAGAAACGTTTTGCGTGTTATTTGGAGATTCATTGTCCATTACTTTGCTCCTTATCAGCGCACGCTTATCACCAATTTCTTGCGCATATGTTAAGAAATGGACGCCAGCGTTGAGGTGGAAGCCCTAGCGGTAGGTTAACATAAAATGACTGTTTTGTCAATATGACTTCATGTCATATTTTGCTTCTTCTGCAGTTTTTGTCCAATGCAAAATCCTGAATGAACTAGCGGAATACTAACTCGTTCAGGATCGAAACCAGATGTGAGAGACTACACTTTCTGATGGGCGACGCGCGTGCCCTCCGTGCCGTCGGGCAGCGGTACGATCTCGATGTCGCCGAAGAGGTTGGGCGCCTCCTCGCGCATCAGTCGGGCCAGCGCCACCGCCAGCCGCCGTATCTCCGGCTCGGCCCCTTCACCACCGCGCAGGGTGATGATCCAGCGCAGAGCACGGGCGTTGGCTGAAAACAGCAGCTTTGTCTCGGTGGCGTTGGGCAAGACGCTGCGCGCCGCCTCGCGTGCCATCTTCTTGCGTTGCGTGCGCGAAAGGTCGGGATGATCCGCCTCGACCTTCGCCGCCAGCTTCTCCACCAGGTCTTTGTAGACTGTATGGGTTGTCTTGATAGCTTTGAGCCAGGTCTTATGAAGTTCGGGGTCGGCGGCGAT
>JAJPIU010000040.1 GCA_021324535.1 Pseudomonadota bacterium | reverse complement strand
CCAGTCGTCGCGGGGTAGCCCTGCACGTTCTCGCTGGAGTTGGTGTTGTCGCCCGTGGTGATGTCGTTGAAATCCTGCGCGTACTTGCTGGACGCCGCGATCTGATAGAGCTTGGGATTCAGGAAGCCCAGCCCATGCCCGGCCATCTGATCGGCGATTGCCGTCAGCCCGGCCCACAATGGTGAGGCGGCGCTCGTGCCGCCAACCGGCTGCCAGCCCGACCCTGACGTATAGATCGCCAATGCCTCGGACGGATCAGCAGATGCGGCGATGTCCGGCACGGCGCGCTTGCCGTTCAGTATCCGTTGATCGGATGTTGGCAAACTTTGCTGATAGCTTGGCTCGCTGTAGAAACGGCTCACGCCGCCGTTGCTGCCGTTCCACGCCGATTCACTGACGCTGGAGCCGCTGATGTTGAGCGACGTGCCACCAGCAGCCGTCACCCACGGATCTCCAGCCGGGAAGGCGATGGTTGGAGACGAAGAGTACTGTGTGCAGGAAGATGTGTTCTCGTCGTAGACGACGCAATCGGTTGCGCCGTTGTCACCGGTGCTGCCAAAGAACGTGACGCCATCCTGGGTAGTCGCCTGCTTGAAGAAAGCGTCGAACGGCGCAATTGCCGCTTTGCCGGAGGGATCGTCAAGCGAGACCTCGGACGCCGCCCAGCTCTGGGAAATGATGTTGCCCAGATGGTTCTGTACGGCGTATTGCTCCAGCTGCAAGAACTGCGGAATACCCTGCACACCCTCGGTCTCATCCACCGGGCTGGTCAGAATGGTGATGTTGGCGCCGGGGGCAATCGCGTGAACCGTCTCGACATCTAGCGTCGTCTCGCCCTGCCAGCCGGTCATCTCAGAGTTGCCGGAATCGAAGGGAACGGTTCCCAGCGGGCTGAGTACCTTAACGGTCAGCGGCGGCAGACCAAACTGCTGATCAAAGGTATCGAGGTCTTGCTGGATGGTTGGGCTGCCATAGGACTCGATCAGGACAACCGTCTGTCCCTTGCCAGTATATCCCTTATTGAGGAGCGGCGTGACATTATAGGCGTCGCGGAGTTGCTCTGGGGTATAACACGTTCCCAGCCCACAGGGCGCGGGACTCTCGGTGGTCGCGGCGGTAGGAAGAGGACGAGGTGTGGTACCGCTGGGGACACCCCCAGTGTTCGTGCTGACGCTGCATCCGGCGAGCATGAGCATGACGCCCAATACGAGGGCCAGCGACTTCAAAGGTTTCACGCTCGCCGCAGAGCGAGCGCGTAGCACGGTAAAGAGGAAAGAAGGTGAAGAATGCGTCATGCGGTCTCCTTATCGGGATGGTGAGCGCATGAGGCCATCAGGATGACCGGATAACCACACACGCTGACGTCTTCTTTAGAGTGATGGTACACGCCATGTTATACGCGCGCCAGCCAGCGTGTGTTTGACGCCGCCCGCATTATTGCGGAGGAACGATCCCTAAATGGGTGGGCGCCTGCTCAAGCGCGTCGCCGTTTCCACATAACGCCTCATTGCGTAGTATACTACTTACAGGAGGTACACATCAGATTATGAGCGATACAAGTGATACGCGCCCACGGGTGATGGCCATCTTCGCGCACCCCGACGACGCCGATTTCATCTGTTCCGGCACAATTGCTCGCCTTGTGGCGAACGGCTATCGCGCGCAATACGTGTTGGCGACCAGCGGCGACAAGGGCAGCGCCGATCCTAACGCCACACCCGAAGCGTTGAGCGCCACGCGCGAGGCCGAACAGCTTGCGGCGGCGAAGGTGTTGGGCGTGGAGGAAGTCACGTTCCTGCGCCATCCCGATGGCGAGGTGGAGGTCAACTTGCCCTTCCGACGCGAGCTGGCGCTGGAGATTCGCCGGGGGCGACCCGATATTGTCTTCACCTTCGACCCCTGGCAACGTTACCAGATTCACCCCGACCACCGCGCTGTCGGCCAGTGTGCGCTCGACGCCGTAGCCGCCGCACGCGACCATATGTATTATCCTGAGCAACTGGTGAACGGTCTGACCGAGCACCGTGTTCATAACGTCTACTTCTTCGCCACCGATTACCCCAACTACTATGTAGACATCACGAGTACGATGGAGAAGAAGATCGCGGCGTTGCGCTGCCACGCCAGCCAGATCGGCGAGGGCGATGTGGGCGAGCGCGTGCGGCTGCGGGCGCGGCTGGTGGGGCAGGAGGCCGGGCTTGAATATGCCGAGGCGTTCCACTACCTGCCCATGATGCAGCCGCCTGCGCTGAAGCGCCATCCGCAGTGGTAAGCGAGTGGTAAGCGAGTGGTAAGCAAGTGGTAAGCGAGTGGTACGTATGCCAATGGCGATTGCCTAATGCGCCTGAGGGCGAACTATGGTACAATAGGCCACAATAGTTTTACCGGAGTTTTTGCTATCATCCCCCCGCACTTTTAGGGGATACGACCGAGTTTTTCGAGGGAGGTCGCATTGAATCGCTACAGCGCAATCACCGGCTGGGGCAAGTCTGTCCCAGAGCGCATCGTCACCAACGCCGATTTTGAGCGCATGGTGGATACCTCAGATGAATGGATTACCTCGCGTACTGGCATTAAAGAACGCCATTTCGCTGCTCCCGACGAGGCAGCCTCGAAGTTTGCCATCGCGGCGGCGCGGGAGGCGCTCGAACGCGCGGGGTTGACTGGGGCCGATCTTGACCTGATCGTCGTGGCGACGGTCTGCGCTGACTATCCTTTCCCCTCAACGGCGAATCTCGTGCAACACGCATTGGGCGCGCAGTGCGGCGCGTTCGATATTCGTGCGGCATGCAGCGGCTTCCTCTACGGTCTGGCGACTGCTCACCAGTTCATCGCGACAGGCGCGGCGAAACATGCGCTGGTCATTGGCGTCGAGGTGCTGTCGAAGATACTGGATATGACCGACCGGAGCACCTGTGTCTTGTTTGGTGACGGCGCAGGCGCGGTGATACTGAGCGCCAGCGACGAGCCGGGCGGCGTGCTGGGCTTTACTATTGGCAGCGACGGCGCCAAGCCGGAGTTGTTGTACATCGCCGCCGGTGGCTCGGCTGAGCCACTCACCGAGGAGGGTATTCGCGAGCGCAGACAGTATGTCAAGATGCAGGGCAACGAAGTGTTTCGTTTCGCGACGCGCGTGATGGGCACGGCGATGGAAGAGGCGCTGGCAAACGCCGGAATGACTGCCCGCGATATGGACTTGTTCATCCCCCATCAGGCCAACCTGCGCATCATCGAGGCGGCGGTGCGGCGGCTCGAACTGCCGCCGGAGAAGGTGTTCGTCAACATCGAACGCTACGGCAATACTTCGGCGGCGGCGATCCCCATCGCGCTGTGTGAGGCAATCGAGCAGGGGCGTGTCTTCCCCGGCGCCCACCTGGGCATGGTGGCGTTTGGCGCCGGGCTGACCTGGGCAGCCACGGTAGTAAAATGGACGGCGCCGATTCCAACTGAGCTATTGTCTGCACAGCCGCAAGCGCAGTCAGCCCAAAAGGGCGCCAAAACGCACGGCCAGCAGAATCACTCGCAGAATGGCGCCCAGAGCGAGAGCAAGCAGAAGGTGGAGACGGCCAGCTAGCAGAGGTTCGCTTGAAGATTCTTGTGACCGGCGGAACGGGGTTCCTGGGAAGCCATCTCGTGGCGCGCCTGCTGGATTGCGGCCATGAAGTGGATATGATGGGCCGTGACTTCGCGCATGTGCAGAATCTCATCGCGCGCGGAGCCAGACCAACCAGTGCGGATCTGCGCGATGGCGCTGCCGTGCAGGCTGCCTGCGCCGGGAAAGAAGCTATCTTTCATGTGGGCGCAAAATCGGAGCCGTGGGGCAACCGCGCCGACTTCCACGCCATCAACGTTGGCGGGACGGAGGCTGTGGTCGCTGGATGCCGTCTGCACGGCGTGCGCAGGCTGATCTACGTCTCCTCACCAAGTGTCGTCTTTGACGGAACCGATCAAATCAATGCCACTGAGGCGGTTCCCTATCCGGCCCGCTTTGCTTCTGTCTACTCGTTGACAAAGAAGCTGGGGGAGGATGCGGTGAACGCAGCGCGCGACAAGATGGAGACCATCATCGTGCGGCCCAAGGCAATCTTCGGCCCAGGTGATCGCGCCCTGCTACCACGCCTCATCGTGGCGGCCCGGCGTGGACGTCTCCCTCAGATCGGCGATGGCAAGAACCTGGTTGATCTCACGTATGTCGAAAATGTCGCTCAGGCGCTCGTCCTGGCGCTGGAATCGCCAACTGCCATCGGCAGAACCTACACCATCACCAACGACGAGCACCCCGCGCTCTGGGAACTGATTCGCGCGACGCTACGCCATCTGAAACTCACGACGCAGCTTCGTCAGGTTCCGCTTGGTGTGGCGCTGACCGCTGCGACCGCGATGGAGGCTATTGCCGCCGTCACAGGCAGGGAACCAATGCTCACACGCTACTCCGCGCTGATTCTTGCCCGCACACAAACCTATGACATCACGGCGGCGAAGCGTGACCTGGGCTATTGCCCGCATATCCCGTTCTCCGAGGGGATTGCGCGAACGCTGGATGCTCTCTAGGCTGTGGTGGTGATGTGATTGTCGAGGCGCATGATGCACGAGCAGGAAGACCCGCCCGCGTTGGAATGTCACATCTTCGGCACGGGGCATTGTCTGGCCAGCGAACGCCACCTGATTCGCGGCGGTCGGCGCGTGAAGGTGGCGTGCCACTCGCTGGTGGCGCTGTTGCGACACCCCACACACGGCTGGCTGCTATGGGACGCCGGGTACGCGCTGCGTATGCTGGAGGAGACGCGGCGACTGCCCTACAGGCTCTATCGCGCCATCACACCGCTGCGGCTGCGTCCTGAGCTTGCCGCCGTGGAGCAGATCAAACGCTGGGGTCTCACTACGCCAGATATTGGCCAGGTGATTATCTCCCACTTCCACGCCGATCACATTGCGGGCTTGCGCGATTTTCCTCGCGCGCGGTTCATTGCCAGCGTCAGCGCCTATCAGAGCATCAGCGGGCGGCGTGGCTTCTCGGCGCTGCGTCGCGGCATGATCCCCGCGTTGCTGCCAGAAGATTTCGAGAACCGCGCCGACCTGTTGCCAGACTTCTCCGGCTCGGCCTTGCCTGGCTTGGGGCCAACGCATGATCTCTTTGGCGACGGATCGTTGATTTTGGTGAATCTACCAGGCCATGCGCGCGGCCAGATAGGCATGCTGGCGCAGACTGCTCAGGGCAAGATACTCTTTGCCGCTGACGCCTGCTGGTTGGCGCGTTCGATCCGCGAGCGGAAACCACCGCATCCGATCACTAACCTGCTGGTGGACGATCCCCACGCCGTGCGCACGACGATTGATCATCTCGCTGATTTCGCCCAGGCCCATCCCGGCATCACCATTATCCCCAGCCATTGCCCCGAAACGTTTGCCCACGAGGCGGATCGATTTGCGTGAAAATGCGTACCAACTCCTTCTGCAAACGAGAAAGGGAGCGTATGGAGTAACCTTGCCGCATTCGCTCCCGTAGATCAGCATTTGATAGCGAGTATGACAACCAACAGAAACAAGTCTATGGCGTGTGCAACAATGCGAATACTGTGATCGAGGCGCTACCAATCAATGGGGGGAGACGGGCAAGACGATGTTACCGGTGAAAATCGCGGGTTTGGGATGGTATCTGCCGGAGCGGCGGGTGAGCAATGCGGAATTGGCCGAGCAATGGGGTATCGATCCCGATTGGATTGAAAAGGCGAGTGGCGTACGCGAGCGGCGCTATGCGACGTTTGAGACCGCTGCGGGCATGGGCGCGGAGGCCGCTCGGCGTGCGCTCGCAGACGCAGGGATGGATTTGGGGGAGATCGAGGTCATCATCGGGGCGTCTACCGGCCCACAACAGGCGATCCCCTGTACCGCCGCGCTGGTGCAGCGGGAGCTTGGCGCGCCGGAAGGTCGCAGCGCCTGCTTCGATGTCAACGCGACCTGCCTCAGCTTTCTCTTCGCGCTGCATGCCGCCGCGCATCTCATCACTGGCGGCGCCTACAGGAATGTGTTGATCTATAGCAGCGAGATCAATACCCGGTCACTAAACCCCAAAGAACCGCAGAGCGCGGCGCTCTTTGGCGACGCCGCCGCAGCGGCAGTCATCACACAGGCGGGCGTGGGTGAAGCTAGCGCCATCTGGCATACTGCCTTGGAGACCTACAGCAGCGGCGCCGAGGCGACCGAGATCATAGGTGGAGGCACGTTACACCACCCCAATGATCCCCGCACCACGCCGGAGATGAATCTGTTCCATATGGATGGCCTCGCCATCTTTCGCATGGCGGCGGCGCTGAGCGAACCCTTTCTGGATCGCTTTCTTGCGACGCTGAAATGGGAGCGAGCCGAGGTGGACGCCGTTGTGCCTCATCAGGCCAGTCGCCATGTTATCGAGCAGTTCACGCGCCGCCTAGGCTTTCGAGAAGATCAGGTCGTCTGGGCGCTGGCCGAGCGGGGGAATTGCGTTGGAGCTTCGTTGCCGCTTACCCTGGCTGAGGCGGTAGCGCGGAAGCGCATCAAACGTGGCGACCGAATACTGCTCGCCGGAACGGGCGCAGGGCTGACGCTTGGCGCGATGGCGTTGACGTTTTAAGAGACAGTTTTAAGAGGAGCACAATAATGAAATGGACGCCACTGCCACCACGCGAAGCGCGACACGAGGCGCGACTCATTTTTGCCGCGAATCCGGCGCTTTTCAGTCTCCTGACGTTAGGGCGTGTCACCGGACCAGTGTGGAAGGCGCCGCGCATTGGGTGGGTGATCACCGATCCGCTCGTTGCTCGTCAGCTCCTCACCGATTCGAAGCATACGAGTCTGCTTGGCGAGGGAGGGGTTGGACATCTGTGGGCGCAGCTTCTGGGCGACTGGGTCAATGAAGCGTTTGATGGCCCCGGCCATGACGCGCTTCGCCTCCGTGCGCGCGACCTCTTTACCGCCGCCAGCTCACGGCAGCATGTCGAGCGCGTCTTCGCTAAACCTGCTGCGCGACTCGCCACTGCGCTGAGCAGGGGAGAAGCTGTTGATATTGCCGAGACAGCGCGTGTCTGGGTGGGCCGCATGGTCGCCGATCTGCTGGGTCTGCCCATCGCGGAGGACGATGACGACTCCTGTTTCCGCACCGTCTTCGCCCAGGGTGAGCGTCTGGCGGCCCTGGCGCGCAAAACACTTGGTTCGACGGTCATCCCCCCCGCTATCCTCGCGGAAGGTAAGGGCATTCTCGAACATCTCACCGCCAGCGTCCCGGAGGCGTACGAGACCGCCGACAAGAACGCGCTGTTGGGGCGGTGCCGTGAGGCTGGTATTCCGCTCCGTGAGGCGCGTGGGCTTGCCAGTCTGCTGCTCGTCGCCGGAACGGAGACGGCGGCGTCCGCCATGGCGCGCGGGGTGGCGGTGCTCTACGACACAGGCCAACAGCATGACCTGCGCGCAGAGCCAGCCTTGCTGCCGGAGGCCGTCTGGGAGATCCTGCGCGTAACCACACCGGCCGCTGTGATCGGACGCCACATCACGGCGGATGTCGAGGTGGCGGGCAAGCTCCTTCGCTCCGGTGATCGGGCGCTGATGCTCACCTACACGGCTAATAACGGTGTGGGCCGGTTCGACATCCGGCGCTCGCCCGACCGAAAGATTCGCCAGTTGTGGTTCGGCGCGGGTTCCCACGTCTGTCTGGGCGCGCCACTTGCCCGTGCGGAAATGACCTACCTGTTGCAAACGCTCCTGACGCAAGAGTGGCCCTGGCGTGTCGTCAGCCGACGCCCCGCCCGCAATGTCATCATTCCAACCTATGCCCACCTTGAGATCACATGCGCCCCAAAGGAGCGCAGCGATGAGTGACGCTGCGCGTCCTGGCGGATCAGCCTTTCCATCTATCCTCATCGTCATCTTTGTGGATACCCTGGGCTACGCAGCCGTCGTCCCGCTCATCCCATTTGCGCTCCGTGGGCAACATGCGCCATTGGTTTCCGTGGGAATAGTGTTCGCCGCATTTAGCCTCTGCCAACTGATCACCGCGCCGCTGCTCGGTAGGCTCAGTGACAAGATTGGACGCCGCCCCGTGCTTGCCTTCAGCCTGGGCGGCAGTGTGCTTGGCTTTGCCCTGCTGGCGCTCTCCTCCACGTTCCCCATCGTGCTGCTCTCACGGATAATTGATGGCGGCTCTGCTGGGAATGTCGCCATGTGCTATGCGATGGTTCTGGATAGCGCCGACGAGAGTAAACGCAGCCGTGAGATCGCTGCGCTTGGGGCAACAGCAGGTGGCGCATTGGTCGCCGGACTTGGCCTGAGCGCCTTTCTTGCGGGCTACGGATTCAGCGCTGTCGCGCTGGCGGCGCTGCTGCTCAGCCTGTTGAGCCTTGCCCTCACGCTAACCATCATCCCAGAAACACGCTGCGGGGCCAGTCCCACCTTGAAGGTAACTACAGCGCTCCGCCTGGGGGAGATTCGGCGGGCCGTCGTTTTCGTTAGCCTGTGCGCCGCCCTACAAGCGGCATTTCTGCTCGCCCTGCCGGTCTACTTTGCGGGCGCGTTTGGATTGCATGCCCAGGCCGCAACGGCCCTGATCATGCTACTTGTTGTGGTGGCGGCCATTTTCCAGCTTGGCGCGCTCCCGCGCCTGCTTGGTCAGCTTGGAACATCCAGGATGGCAGGTGTGCTTCTGGCGGTGGCGTTTGGTTCTAGTGTCGCTGTTGGGATCATCTCGAAAGGGGCTGTGGGGGTTGTCCTCTCCGCCGCCCTGCTCACCATAGCATGCGCCGCGCTTTCTCCCGTCAGCACGTTGCTTCTTGCCGAAAGCCATCCACAGGCGCCTGTTGGCCTGACAATGGGTCTCAATTCCTCGGCAGCCACCGTCGGGCAGATCATCGGGCCAATCATCGGCTACGGCGCCTTTGCGGTTGGCGGCTTTCGCGGCCTGGGGCTGGGTAGCGTGGCGCTTGCTCTGTGTACCGCAGGAGTCCTGGCAATGTGCGCACGGTTAAACAGGCGAACGAACGCCACATCTAACACTACATCTAACACTACATCTAACACTACATCTAACACTACATCTAACACTACATCTCCAGCAACAACGCCATACATCGAGAGGCAAGGGGGCATAGAAACTGATCCATGCCCCAATCTCTGGGTCGTTGTTCCGTTCCGCAACGAGGCCGCCGGGATACGCCCCACGCTTGCGGCGCTGGCCGCCCAGCGTGACCACAACTTCACGCTGCTGCTGGTGGACAACGGTAGCACGGATGGAAGCGCCGAGGTTGTCAGACAGGCGCTCTCCGAACGTTCGATGCGTTCCATCCGCCGCTGGCATGTGATCAACGAAGCCCAAAAGGGAACGGGAGCCGCAGCGGATACCGGCTTCCGCTTCGCGATTGCATCCGGCGCGACGCACATTGCCAGAACCGACGCCGATTGCCTCCCCGATCCCGGCTGGATTACGGCGATCCGCGCAGGGTTTGCCTCAGGAGCGGAAATGTTAGCGGGTGAGATTGGGCCGCGCCGCGATGAGGGATCGTTGCGCTTCGGTGAAGAACGCTTCCTGCGGTTTGTCGTCGGGGTCGCCGCCTGGTTTGGAAAGGTGCGCCCGTCCAATCGCGATCCGCGCTATCTCACGGGCTACATCATGGCGCCGGGGAACAATCTTGCCATCACCGCCGACCTCTACCTCAAATGCGGCGGCTTCCCGCGTACCTCCATCGAACAGACCCACGAGGATCGCGCGCTCGTCAACGCCGCGCGCCTCGTCACGCCCAACATCGCGTATCGGAAGGATATGATTGTGCTGAACTCGCTCCGCCGGTTGCGCCGCTGGGGTCTCCGCCGCACCCTACTCTGGTATTGGGATCATCGCTGGTTGCCAAAAGAAGTGGACATACGATGATACACATCACATCGCTCGAAGGGGTCTATGAGACGCTGGATCGCCTGGCGCGCGAACGGCCCAATGCTGTCGCGCTGATCTCGCCACGCGGGCGGCGAACAACGTTTGCCGCGCTTCACGATGCGATCCGCGCGACTGCAACCCGCCTGCAAACGGAAGGAATGCAGCCGGGCGACGCGGTAGTCTTCAGCGTTCGCCCATCGGTCGAGGCTATCATCCTTATTCTCGCCACAGTACGCGCTGGTGGGATCATCGTCGCCGCCGACCCCGGTATGGGGGCTGATCTCTTTGCTGCGCGCATGGCCGCCGTGCGCCCCAGGTTTGTCATGGCGGAGAGCCTGTTGTACGCGATCTCAGCGAGTCGCATTGCGCGGAGCGTCTTGCGGAGCAGGCGCCTGGAACTGCCTCGGGTGGGCAAGATGGAGGGGTGTCGGTTCGTGCGCGTTGGGCGCTGGCTCCCAGGGACGCCCAGGTCGCTTGACGCGGCGCGCCTCATACGTCCATTGCCGCGCTACAATCCCCCCGTCCAACACCAGGCGGATGATCCCGTTTTGATCATCTTCACCTCTGGGACGACGGCTGACCCGCGCGCCGTTGTACACACCGCGCGCTCCATCGCCGCCATGCTCGATGCGTCACACCTGATCGCCGACCTGGACGCCAACACCAACGTGATGACCGATCAACTGCACAGCATTCTGCCTGCTTTGCTTGCAGGCGCGCGGGTCGCACTTCCCAAGATAGGCGCGCGCCCTCCTGAGGTACTCAACCTGCTGCGCTGCCAGAGCGCCACGCATGCTTTCTTCGTGCCGTCCGATCTGCATCGGTTGGTCACGTATTGCGAGCAACGCGACCAGGCGTTCCCTGACACGCTTCGACAGATCGTTCTGGGATCTGGCCCGGTAGATCTGGCGCTGCTGGCGCGGCTCCGCCTACTCATTTCAGGCGCAACGCGAGTTACATCTGTCTATGGCCTGACCGAGATGGCGCCTGTCGCGTGTGTGGAGATGATAGAGAAGCCGGCATGGCAGGGTAAGGGCGATCTCGTTGGCGCGCCGCTGCCGGGAGCACATGTCCGCATCGGCGAAGGGAACGAACTGTATGTTGGGGGCGGCTGGCTCTGTGATCGCTATCTCGGTGGGGAACCGCTGACAGAGGTTGCGACCGGTGATCTTGCGTGGCTGGACGACGAGGGCCGAATCGTCCTGCTTGGGCGCGCAAAGGATATGATCATTCGTGGCGCCTACAACATCTATCCCGCGCTCTACGAAGGGAAGATCGCAGAGATTCCGGGCGTCGCGCGCTGCGCCCTGGTCGGCGTGTGGGACGAACACATCGGCGACGAGCGCGTTGTCCTGACCATCGAACCGGTCGTTGAGGAAGTGGATTACGCTCAGCTCAAGCGGCGGGTGGAGCAGGCGCTACGAACCGATGCGCTGGTAGATACGCTGGCATTGCCTGATGAGATCGTTGTCATGCCGTTGCCCGAAGCTGGCCGCACCCACAAGATAGATCGAAATGCGCTGCGAAGGAAGCTCGCGGACGAACGGTAGTGAACATACCTATCGTATATCCCACGGATTGCGCAACGAGATGTACCCTGTAGCACACCGGCGTAAAAATGTGCCTCCTTGAAGAGAAAAGAAGAGAAAACAGCCAATGATTCTCAACTATGAGGTGATTGATTTTCTGGCTCCCCTTTTCGGCTATGCGATCAGCGGCGAGCGCACCCTGGAGAAGTTCTACCAGCGACTTCAGCCGTTTGCCGTTCCGTTCATGGCCTTGTTTGATTGTGATCGGTTGCCCTCACGCTCAGCGCTCTCGCGTTTTTTAGCAGCGTTGGCGGAGGAACCGGTCGAAGCCCTGCACACGCTCTTTCTCGATGATTTGCTTGTGCGTCCCCCCACACCCGACAAGCAAACCGGGGGCTGGTGGATCGAGCGGGAAACTCCTGAACCGTCTTTGACATTAGCTCGACGGCCAATATGACAATGGAGCGGTGCTCTCCGATGTGGCTGGCTTCGCGTTTGTCATCTGCGGCAAAGACTATCATCTGCTCGACCATCCGCTGCTTCAGGCACGCTTGCACTTGCCTCCCGATCAGTTCCAACAGCGTCCCGAAAGCCAGATGGTGCGCAGCCTCTACGATTGCCCCCAGATCCCGGTGGGATCCGATGGCGTGTCCTGCCGCGTGATCATGGCCACGCATCCTTCCGGAAAGAAGAAGAGTCCCATTGGGGTGACACGCGCAGGCGTGGTCTACGAACTGTTCTTCACGAACCTCCCCCAACATGCCTTTACCGCCTGCGATGTGGTCGAGTTGTACCTGCATCGTGGCGCATTTGAACCAATTCTCTCAGATGAAGACATTGAGCAGGATCCGGACAGGTGGTGCAGTCACTCTGCCTGGGGCAGGAATGCTGGCAACTGGTGTCCCAGTGGATCTGGAATCTGAGACTCGAACTGGGACACCAGCTTCACCCCGACCCGCTGCACACCACCGAATTCGCGCCTGCCCTCCCAGAGCAGAACGCGCAGGCAGCCACGCGTCCGACCGCATTTGCCCCGGCCTCTGGATATGGTTCACCCACCACTGCCACGTCCCGGAAAACGAGGCGCTTCACGGGACAAGATTTTCCTCTCCAGCCCGATGGAACGCTGCGCGGTCCGGCAGGCAACACGCTCACGCTCCAGGAGCGGCGACAAGAGGCTGATGGAAGCTTGCGGCTGGTGTATGCTGCCAGCATTCGCAGTTGTCGTTCCTGTGAACTGCGTGAGCAGTGCCAATGGCAGGGCGGCGCCACCAAGAAGCCACGCCAGGTGAGCGTGCTGTTGCATCCATTGGCTGTCGGGAATGCGCCGATTCTCTGGCGTGACTGGTGTCGGCGATCCTATCGGCGTGCGTGCATGCAACTGCTGCGTCACCAACGCGTGGAAGTACAAGAGGAACAGCGTTTCTCTGCCAACCT
>JAJPIU010000002.1 GCA_021324535.1 Pseudomonadota bacterium | reverse complement strand
CAGGTCATTGTCGGGCATCATTTGCCCTTTGGCTCGTTGCTCCTGTTTGATGCGCCCATAGATGTCTGCCGTCACCGCATCAGCAACCAATATGGCAATCGTCGCCGCAATGTGGGTGACTTCCGCTCGTGCGTCGGCAGGCCGCCTAGACGACACATACGCGCCAAAGAAGAGTTAACCCATCGCGATGCTAGAAACATAGAGGTGCGAGGCGGCGTCCATACGCTGTTTGATAGCCTGATCGCCGCGCAACGAGAGTATCAAAACACTCGTGTCCAACAGGTAAACACCACCAAGGTTGGTTAGTGTAGGCTGGGAACTCGACACAGGGTTACTCCCAGCCATCGGGGTCTATCCTCTCGGTATCTTCCAGCGCGCGAGCCATTGCCTCGCCAACCTCCGGTGAGACGGACAATTGGGCGACAATGTAACCTGGCGTGCCTGGAGGCAGGGGAGTATGCGGGAACGGCTGGGGCTGCGCCAGTTCACGCGCATAGGCCAGCATACGCTCCTGATCCTGTGGGGATAGTTTGTCAATCACAGTACGTAGCTCTTCTGCGGTGGTAGCCATGTTTCGCCTCCTTTCAACAGCTGGATGCAATAGGCTGTAGACAGTATACCATGAAGCTGCCCTGCCATGCCGCCTGCTGATCGCTAGAAGGATGTTTGCTTCCTGGGTTATACTGTCGCTACGGTTGTGTTCATTCAGATAGCAGTAAGGGAAGATGATGATGAGCGAAGAGACGAACAAAGAGCAAGCGCTACGGCCCACAGGCGAAAAGTGGGGCGATCCGATTGACGAGACGCGCAAGCAAGAATTGTGGACGCGGCTACGCGCATGGTGGGAGGAAACGGATCACGGTGAACGCAAAGGGCCATTTGCTGGCGAACGATTGACGGGAGCGGAGGTGTTTTGGCTGGCAGTGTGTGCATTAGCCCAGAAAGAAAGCAAATTGGAGGCTCAAGCTGAGCAGCGTCTTCGTAACCCTAATTTGTTCAATCAAGACGATCCCCTCCCCATCGATCTTTCGCTGCTGTGTTTGCAAGAGGCTGATCTGAGCGACACTCGTTTAGAACAAGCCATCCTTAGTGATGCGCAACTATGGAACGCATGCTTTTATGAGGCTTACTTGCAAGGGGCTGACCTTAGTGGAGCACAGTTGCAAGAGTCAGACCTTACCCTTGCCCAACTACAGGGCGCTAATCTCCAGGGGGCGAATTTAGAGCAAACCATCTTTAGAGAGGCGCAATTACAAGAGGCTAGACTTATGGAGGTTCAAGCAGAACAAGCTGATTTTCAAGGGGCGCAATTACAGGGAGCAGACCTTACCTATGCGGCATTAGCAGGAGCTAACCTCAGTGGGTCTTTTTTTGACGGAGGAACATCATTGAGAGACGTCAGCTTTAGCACCCCAGAAATTGGATGTGTACAAGTGGCTGATGTACGCTGGGGAGATGTCAATCTAGCTGTCCTTGACGGAATATGGCTTCCACCACTTGGCGATGAGCAGATGGCTCATATGCGAACATCTTCCATGATGGAAAGCCAACAGCTTAAGTTATACCGCGCGGCTGCGCGAGCTAATCGGCAACTGTCTGCTGCAATGCAAAATCAAGGGATGAATGAGCAGGCAGGTGAGTTTGCTTATCACGCGCAACTGATGCAACGCACTATTTATCGGCAAGAAGGTAATTGGGGACGTTACCTCTTCTCATGGTTCCTCTGGCTGGTTGCAGGATATGGCTACCGGCCATTGCGTAGTTTTTTGGCCTATCTGGTCATAATTATGGGGTTTATGGGGTTGTACCTGCTCAATGCCCACTTCGTTGCACCCCACCTCACCTGGGATGAGGCGTTGGTACTGAGCGTCAGCAGCTTTCATGGCCGTGGATTCTTCTCGCAAAACATCACTCTGGGTGATACCTATGCGCGGCTGGCAGCGCTGGAAGCGGTGTTTGGGCTGCTTATCGAGATTAGCTTCATCGCCACCTTCACCCAACGCTTCTTTGGCTCCAAGTAAGCAAAAGAAAAGCAGCGTATCAGAGCAGCATTCTTAGCCTGATACGCTGCTTTTCTCTCTGGCAATTATGTGCTTTGTTAGGTAGTCACAGGTTCTTCGGGTGCCCCCTGATGGCGACGGCCAGCACGATAGTATGAGGCTAACTTCGAGTGCGGATCATCTGTGCTGAGCATATAACCTCGTCGCTCGCCATCGGCGCTCCGATAGATTTCCTTGAAGCCAAGCTGCTCGGCGATTCGCTGGCCCTTCTCGGTTGCGCCGATGGCATAGAACGCACGGATGTCTACGCCACGTCGGCCCAACGATTGAATGAAGCGCGCCACGTTAAGAATCAGTTGGGTGGCATAGTGGTTCTGGCGGGGGCCGGGAACAGTCGTCAAGGAGGCGATGTAACATTCCAATGGAACTTCTGTCGAATAGGGATAGATGTCATTCGGGTCTACATCTGCCTCGCGTATCTCATCCCTGATGAGTTTCATGATGGTCTCATGCTTCATGGGTGTGATACTGCTGTAGCCAACCAGGACACCATCCGAGGCGCGTTTCAAGGCGCGAAACATTTCCGGGTTGCGTTGCCACCATTCGCGCAGCTTCTTGAGTGGAACAATATCATCTGGCCCGTACAGGTCAAGCCCAATGGCAACCTCCTGAGCCAAATCTACTTCAGTGGACATACCAAACACAACCTCCTCATCTGAAACGGCTTTCTGCCCGGTCGCCACTTGAATTGCGGCAATCGCGTCTATTTGGTCTTTGTCATAGAGCGCGCCTCGTTTTCGATGGGGCGGCAGATATGAGCGGATACGCCCATCCTTTACCAGAAAATAAAAGGTGCTTTCTGGAATGCCAAGCTTCTCCAAGGCTTCTTTCTTGGTGTAGTACGCAGACGACATACGAATTTCTTTCCCTTCTAGCTCCCTTCCCCTTCATCACACCACCACTTCGCTACAAGTTTTGGAGCTATTGGACTAATTGTGCCTCATAGACTTGACAATGCGCAAGAGGGGCGGTATACTCATTTTAGAGCAATTGGAGCTATTGTAGTTAATGACCAAGAGGCGACAGCCTAAAGCTCCTCTTGTTTCTCATGCGCCTTGACAACCGAATCGGCGACGTTCTCATCCTCCGGGCAACACGGGGAGGGTGGTGGCCAGTGTCGCAGGCGGGTTGACGTGTCCCCGCGCTGCGCATGACCTGTCCTGGCTCCTCCTCCATACCGCGCAAGGCATCCTGGGGCGTCGTCTTGGTGATTATCGTTAGGCGGGAGTTGATGTACTCGTTTGGGTGGCTCCTGCCTCATCAGAAAGGTTTTGGTACTCGCTATGTTGCTCATGGGACAAGTGTTGACCGGCTCGACGCAGACCATCGCCACCAAGAAAGGCGATCATCTGCAAAAGACCAAGCTCAAAGTATTGGACTTGGGGCCGGAAGCGTCGGGCGGCGATGTGTACTGGATGGACTTCCTCGGCGAGGCGGCGCTCTCGGATGACGAACTGCGCCAGATTACCCGCCAGCAGGTCGAAGTCGAAGTGCGCCGCATGAATGCTTCAGCGGGCAAGAACGGTGGGGCGTATCTCAATGCCACAGGCGGGGCCATCCGCTTCAATGGTGTGATTGTTCAGCGCGCCTTGCGCAGCCAGGAACAACACTCGGCGTAAGGGAAGTGTGATCGGCGGGTGGCGTCGGCTTCGACTCGGCAGTCGTTCGACGCTGCCCGTCATGTTTCTTCGGTTCAGATGCAGATGCAGATGCAGACAAGGGGGTGTCATGGCTCAGACACAACGCACACAACGCATACAACAGGCTCAACCACCACGGACGGTGCGCCAGGCGACTCAGGAACCACAGGCCGCACAAGCATCAGCGCCAGCAGCGGAACGGCTGGAAGATGTAGACGCGCATGCCTTGCCGGGCTGGGTCAACTTCATTCAGGATAATCTCTTCCTGTCGTTCCTCATCCTGGCAGAAGCGTACCTGCTCGGTACCCTGATGACGCTGGGCTGGGTGGCCGACATCGAGGCGCCCTCTCGCTGGGGCGACTATCACGCAGTCGGCGTGGTGTTGTTCTTCCTGGCTGGGGCGATGGCCGCTG
>JAJPIU010000259.1 GCA_021324535.1 Pseudomonadota bacterium | reverse complement strand
TCGATGTTGAGTCCCTAACACGCTCTGCAGAAACGGCCCCCAAAGGCTGCCAGATGGATCGTAGGTTTGGTTCATCACCCTCTGGGAAACGTTCAGCGCACGCTGTTGTTGATCCCGCGCTAGCCGTCGCAATCTGACATAGGGTGGATTACCAATCACCGCTTGGACTTTGACGGGCGGCACTTTGAAAAAATCCTCATGGATCAACTCGGCAGATGAAAGCCGAAACTCCTGCGCCGCATGAGTTCGCGCTTGTTCATCAAACTCAACCCCAATGAGATGGATTCCTTGAAGGTTTTTCCGTAATGCGCTTTGTGCAATCGCACGAAGAAACACGCCATCCCCAAAGCTCGGCTCCAGGATGCGCTCACCATCGCGACGTAGACACCACTCTGCCATAAAATCCGCAGCCGAGCGTGGAGAATAATAAGCTCCCAGCAAGCGCCGTGTAGACACCGGAATAGTATGTTCAGTGTGGTTGGTGTGGATGAGAGGCGTAGGGTGAGCAGGAACCTCAAGTTGTGAGGAATCGGGAATCAAAGACAACTGCTTCACATTGTTCCTGCCTTTCCTCCCATGAATGTGTTAGCTGCTTGCTCACTATATTACCATCATTTGCTCTTTTTTGTGAGCATCTGACGCAGATGTCCTAAATCGCTCTTCTTAACAAGGACATAAGAGTTGGATATGTCGCTCTTAGCACCCAAAGATTCCCGCATTCGGATTACATGGGATATGTTTCCGGCTCACGGGCGTAGGTGTAGAACGCATGCGGGAGCACACGCAGATACACACCTTCGCCCCAGTTGCGTACGCTCTTTCCTGTCGCCGCAAGCTGCGCCTGCACATACGTTGCGAAGTCGGGGTGATCCGCCTCGATGATCTCCGCGTGGCCGTGGATGATGAAGGCGAGACCAGTCTCTTGATAGTGGGTGAGGCTGATGGCAGAGTGCTTGAGCAGGTGGCGTGTACGCGCGGCGGCCTTGACGGTGGGGATGATGATTTGTCCATGGATGAGCATCGCTCCAATGGGAGCCACGCGCGGCTCACCCTGCGGGGTCACGGTCGCCAACGCCACCGTCAGCGCGCCCTGCCAGTAGCGAACGATCTGGCGGGCGGAAAGCGAATGGGCTGGCATTTCAAACGAACTGCGAAGAAAGTCGCCTGCCTGTTGGATGCTGGCGTCGAGCAACGTTTGCAATCGCTGGATATCGTCAGACGTTTCGTCCATGTGGCATACTCCTCCTGCTGAACGCACATAATCGCCTGATCGAGACGCCTCCCAGAAATAATCGCGTTGGGAGATTCCCTATCCTATTCCAGCAGCGCGTTCAGGGTAGCCATGCGCTATTGCACGTTGACGCCACGTTCAAGCCAGGCGCGAATGGATTGCTCATGCTCCTGGTAGTGGGCGTAGGAATTGCCCGCTACAAGCATCCAGGGCACTACGTCGTCAGGCAGCCCGGTGTAGCGCGGATTGTTGAGCAGTTCATCCGGGCAGGCTTTGATAAGTGTCATCAGCTGGCTAAACACCTGATCCGCCTCGGCAAGCACGTCGGTCAACGGACGTGTGCGGCTCTCAGCGGCGATGTGTGCGTTGCGTTCATCCATCGGCAGGGCGGCCAGTCCACTACGCTCAGGGTTACGCATACCTTCCGCCAGAAGCTGCCGCGCGCTCTCCACGATCCTGTTTTCATACCAGGTGAGGTGCGCGACGATCTGTTTGACCGACCAATCCCCTTCGACGCCCGCCTCCTCAATGCGATCTACGCCAACCTGCGCCAGCAGCGCATTCCACTGGTTTCTGCGTGTCTGCAAGATGTCAGCCAACCTGGCTCCCGTCATTGGTTGGCCTTTTGCCAGGGCAGCGAGTGCGTTGGTCATCGCCGGGCCAGTGTGGCCAAGCGCAAGCAACCACGCCATACCGGCGCCTGCCGCCTTCAATGCGGTGCGACGTGAGAGTGTTCCCTGGCCTTGTGGCGCATGGTCGGGATCAAGATACGCCTGGGTGGATGAACTGACATTTCGCTTTTGCATACTCATCGCATTGCTCCTTTGGAAATAGGGGCCAGCCATACGACTATGATACGATCCGCCCGTCGCGCATACGGATGATGCGGTGTGCGCGTGCCCCAATCTCGGCGGCGTGCGTCACCAGCACGAGTGTCTGCTGGCGGGCGCGGTTGAGCATCGCCAGCAAGTCCATCACCTCGGCGGCGGCGTCGCTATCCAGGTTGCCGGTCGGCTCGTCGGCCCAGACGATGGCAGGCTCATTGACGAGCGCGCGCGCAATCGTCACGCGCTGGCGTTGCCCGCCGGATAGCTCCGCAGGACGGTGGCGTTCACGCTGCGCCAGCCCAACGAGATCAAGCATCGCCCGCGCACGCCGACGCGCCTCGCCTGCGCGCAAGCGCAAGAGCAGCAGTGGCAACTCCACATTCTCGACGGCGCTGAGTGTGGGCAACAGATTGAAGTTCTGGAAGACGAACCCCATCTTTTGCGCGCGAAAGTCTGTGCGGCGCGCATCGCTCAGTCGGGCAAGGTTTACGCCGTCAATTTCGATGCGTCCGCTGTCAATCGTATCGAGGCCGGCGAGGCAGTTGAGCAGCGTCGTCTTGCCGCAGCCGCTTGGCCCCATCACGGCCACCATCTCGCCGCGCGCCACACTCAAGTTTACGCCGTCGAGCGCGGCGATCTCCACGCCGTGCGCGCCATAGGTCTTGCGCACATCCACCGCGCGCACAATCGGTTTGCCGGTCTGGGCTTTGGCCCCTGCCTTTGTGGTGTGGAGATCGTGAGTATCCTGTGGGGCATCGTCCGCGTGAAGCTTCGAGGTGGTCAAGGTATGCGTATCCTTCCCGCTGAGGAGTATCTTGTCTGTATGACTGTCTGGTCGTGCCACAATTTTCTTGAACAGTGCTTGCGCCACTCTTGCGCGATCATATGATCATATACGCGCCAGCGTTGCGATGAGGAGGCCCAGCGCCAGTGCGACGCCAAACAGCAGGTGAAGTCGCGCCGTGCGGGGCATGTTGACGATATAGGGTTTGCGATCCTGGGCGGTCAGCACGGCGCGCACATTCGCGAAAGCCAGCGGGAAGGTCAGCCAGACGAGCAGCGCAGGCCAGGGGAGCAGCCGCGCCAGCACAAACGCTGTCGTGGTGAGATACGCGCCGTACACCAGCACAGCGTGATACCAGCGCCCGAAGGTTAGCCCGAAGCGCACCGGCAGCGTGCGCTTGTCCACCGCCAGGTCGTCCTGGTAGTCGCGCAGGTTGTTCATGTTGAGGATCGCCGTAACAAGCAGGCCCACCGGCACGCTTGCGGCGAAGGCTGCCCACGACCACTGGCGCAGTTGCACGTAGTATGCGCCCCACACCATCAGAAAGCCCATCGCCAGGTAGACCATCACATCGCCCAGGCCACGGCTGGCCAGCTTGAATGGGCGCGCGCTATAGAAATAGCCAATGGCAAGCGCGGCCAGCCCAAAGAGGATGATCGCCGGGCCAACCAGGATAATCAATATGATACCAAGCAAGGTGGCAAAGGCAAACGCGCCCACGCCACAGCCAAAGACTTGCGCGGCGGTCATCTCGCCCCGAAAGATAACTGTGGAGGAGCCAAGCGATTCGGCGGTATCCAGCCCGTAACGATAGTCAAAGTATTCGTTGAAGTAGTTGACGCCCACCTGCAACAGCACGCCCGCCAGCAGCGTAATGGCAAACAGCGCCCAGTGTAGCCCTGCGTCGCGCCCGCCAAACGCGCCCTGGTAGCCCGCCAGCGCCGTGCCCACGAGGATGGGCGAGACGGCGGCTGAGAGCGTGACGGGGCGCGCCGTGCTCAGCCAGATACGCCAGGCAGGCTTTGCTGAGGCTACCGGCCCGGTTGGGCGCGCGCTGTTGGCGCTATTGATTGCTTCTGCCATGTCTGCTCACCTCACAGTCGCTGGCCGCACAGGGCAGGAACGCTGCCATAGAGATCATGATAGATCATGATAGATCATGCCATGCGCTGCCAAGAGCGTTGTCGTTGTATGAGCATCTGGCCATTGACACTCCGCATAGGCTAAAGCTCGAGCGGATTCTTGGCTCAGCCAGTGCGCTTACCGAGAGGCCATGTGGTCTCCCGCCAGCGGCGCCTCTGTCCCCAAGCGTTCGCGAGAGTCCCCGAAGGCGCTCTCGCCCGTTTTCCTGTGCCCCAGGATACGGTAGGCTTCCTGCAAGATGTTCAGCGCCGCGTTCTGGTCACGATCAAGGATGAGGCCGCAATGCGGACAGCAATGTGTTCGCACGCTCAAGCTCTTCCTGACCAGTTCCCCACAGCCTGAACAGGTTTGCGATGTGTAGGCGGGAGGGACAGCGATGCACTCTACGCCGTGCAGCAGGGCATAATAACGCACCCACTGGAGGAACAGTGACCACCCCGCGTCGCTGATGCTCTTGCTGAGATGGTGGTTCTTCACCATGGTGCGCACCTGGAGGTCTTCATAGGCAATCAGGTCGTGAGACGAGACCAGCGCGCATGCCAGCTTCCTGGCATGATCTTCACGCTGCCGAGCGACTTTCAGGTGCTGTTTGCCCAGGCGCTTGCGCGCCTTGCCACGATTCTTGGAACCTTTTGGTTTGCGATGCACTCGTTGGTTGAGTGTGCCCAGCTTCTTCTCCGCCTTCCGATAGTGCCGTGGGTTCTCGGCCACGTTCCCCTCACTATCGGTGTAGAAGGAGAGCAGGCCCAGATCAATACCGACGTGTTTGCCGGTGGGGACATGGATGAGCGTGCGCTGGGCGTCCACACAGAACTGGCAGTAGTAGCCATCGGCGCGGCGCACGAGCCGTACCCGTTTGATCTGGGCGAGGGGGAAGGTCTCAATGCTGCGTGTGCCAACCAACCGCAAACGTCCAATGCCCAAGCCATCCGTGAAGGTGATGTGCTTGCCATCGGGCGCCAGTTTCCACCCCGCCACTTTATACTCAATGGAACGATTGGTGCGTTGAAAGCGTGGGTAGCCCTTCTTGCCAGGTTGCTGCTGCTTGCAGGTGTCATAGAAGCGTTGCACGGCTTGCCAGGCGCGTTGTGCCGCTGCCTGACGCGCTTGTGACCCCAAGGCAGCGGCAAAGGGAAACTGCTTGGCCAGCACAGCCGTAGAGGCGCTCATGGCGCTGGCTGATTGCCCTTCCTCAGCGCGATCCATCCAGGCGCGCAGGCATTTGTTGCGCAGAAATTGCACCACGCGGATCCCTTCATCCATGGCAGCGTATTGGGTGGGCTTGCCATCGAGTTTGTATTCGAGGATCAGCATCGCTTATTGATCCTTGTCCTTGCGGGCAAGATACTCTTGCAGCATATACAACACCTGGCTATTGAATGAGCGTTTTTCTTGTTGGGCCAGGGCGTGTATCCGTTGAAACAGCTTGAGGGGGAATCGTACCCCAATGTTTTTCATCGGCTCCTTTGGTGTATCCATATGCGTATTATACGATGATTGTACGCATACGTCAAGGGGACGACCTCTGGCTCAAGCCACGCAAGCCCTTTCATCCGCGTGGGCTAAAGCCACAGCGGCTTTACGGGCTACTCTGTAAAAAAATCTCCGCGTAAAAAAATCTCCGCTTACCCCGTCGAGGACTTCCTGCTTGAAGTCATTGGCGGCAGCTTGCACGTTGTACAAAATTGGTTGCCACCAGGAGAGATGAGAAGTTTGTGCGCTCGCATACCAGCCATCTTTCGAGATAACAGGTTGGATGAGCGTCCACGGGCCAGTTGTTGCTTCAGTCGTGGCAAGAAGCACCGTGTCACCTGACTTGACCTGCCTGCTCGGTCTAAACCGCAGGATCACTGGCGCTGGAAGATTACCAGAAGGCGTTATTTGAGCAATCGAATCAAGTGGTTGGAACTCAGCAGGAAACCGGTGGCTGATGTTTCTCACGGCGGCTTTGATTGCGCGAGGCACTTCGCTTCCGCTGATACTGATGTTCGCCCCAATCGCTCGGTTCCGCGCTGTCATATAGGTTGGAGGCATTGTGATGAAATAAGTAGCAATCGCCCCAGCGATGACTACTATGATGAGCGCAACCCGAATTACTACCCGAACCCGTCTACGTTGAATCACTTGCAACCAGGAGCTGTAGCCTTTCATATGAACGCTTGAAAGTCATGGGCGCAGGAACCGCATTGACAACCCCTCGTATAATACCCATTGCTTGGTTAAACCAGTGTTCATTCTATTAGACTTGACTGTTGCAGATGAAGTATAGTAAACAGGAGGATGGATGTCAAGTTTGCTACATCACCAATTAAGTGCAACAAACAGCAGCACGTGTGTGATCAGCAAGTGTCAGGTGAGGATGATCTTATTGACCGCCCAATTCATGCTTCCAGCGCGCGAAAGACCAACCGCTGGAAGTGACGTAGCGCGCTTTCCTGGCTGAGCATCAGTCGCCCCTGATCGAAGTAGCCTGTACTCAGGCCGCGCTGAACTGATTCGCATAACACTTCATCCTCCTCCTGCACCTGATTGATGAACTGGATGAAGTCCGCCTCCTCGTCGGCTGGCGTGTCATCGCCAAAGCAATAGTCCTTCACCACAAGCGTGCGGTCAACCGCCAGCGGGAGAAAGTGGTTGATGGAGACATTACCGCGACCGGGATAGATGTTGAGCGTGAAGTTAGGCCACAGATAGGCGTAAAAGCCCGACTGCATATTGCCTGCTATAGCGTATGGCTCCGTCTGGTCACTGCTGCGTGAGGAGGCTTTGAGCGCGCCGCCCTGCACCGAGAACCACTCGTACTCGGCGATGTCGTACTTGGTGAGATCGATCAGACTGCTGAACCCTTTGTGCGCCACAGGACAGTGATAGCATTCGAGATAGTTATCTACGATGACTTTCCAGTTGGCGGCGATGTCGTAGGTATGACGGGCGCGGCGATGGATGCTCTCGAATCGAACGCCTGAGGCGGCGGTAAGCTGTGGTAGTTCCCCCAATATCGTTTCCAACGGCTCCGCATGGGGATCGAGGTTGACGAAGATCAGCGGCCCCCACACACTGACCGGAAGGGAGATCAGGGAATAGTTGTCAGGGTTGAAATCGGGTTCATCCTTCGCCGCAGGGGCCGAGCGCAAAGAGCCATCAAGGTTGTACGTCCAGGCGTGATAGTGGCATTGCAGCGTTTGTCGGCATCCACTTTCAGCAAGCACAAGCTCGGAACCGCGATGGCGGCAGACGTTGACAAAGGCGTGAATCGGGCCGTCCTGGTCGCGAGTCAATACCAGTGGAACATCGCTTATGCGCGTAGTGAAGAAGCTGCCCGGCTTGTCAAGTTGTTCTGTGAAACCGGCGAACTGCCAGGAGTGACGAAATATACGCGCCTGCTCCGCCGCGAATATCGTTGGATCGGTATACCATGTAGCTGGCAGCGTATAGCCCCGTTCCAACGATTCTTTCAAGCTGGCATGAGGGGATGATGTTGTGTGTTCGTTCCGCTCAGCACGCATCACTATCTCCTCCTCAGCCTTCTCGCCTCGATCTTCTCTTGAAAGGCTCCCACATCATACCACCAGCAAGAGCGAGGCCGCGCAGGCGGATGCGGCGTGGCAGCTCATTTCCCTCCCGCTGGGGGAAGGCCAGGGAGGAGGCAGGCGCGCGTTCATGCGCCCGCTGCGTTCGTGCACGAGACATCCTCACTTGACCATCACACGAACGGCGCATTCGCAGGGATTCCCACACATCAGGCATGCGTACCCGGTGGCCAAGCTATCACGGTACCAGAATCGCTCGATGCGCCGTACCTCGCGAAAGCCAAGCGACGCTAACACCCCACACAGGTGACAGCCAGACTGCCTGCTCTCCCACGCAAGTGAATAAAAGCGTTCGGCGCCGTGACGCGCAAGCTCGTTTATGCCAACAGCAATCAATTGTGTCGCGATACCACGCCCATGATGCGCCTGGGAGACAGCAATGGACTTGATGAGGCCCGTATTCCCTCCATGCAGTCGAGCCTCGTCTATATCCTTGCGCACGAGTTCATAGCTATCCAGGAAAGAAGCTGTGAGGGCTTTCGCGTCCACGATCTCAATGGTCAGTGCGCCAAGCACAGCATGTGTGTTCTCATCGAGCGCGACCAACGCCCCACGGAATGGTTTCCACGTCCGGGGTACGGCGTATTCCAGAAAACGCTCTTTCATGATAAAGCCTTCTCCCAATCCTGCTTGCAGCACAGCCAGCGATTGCTCGATAAGATCAGGATTTTGCCCAACATCGGCAATGAGTACGCTTGAACTCCTCACTCTCCTGTCTCTCCTGTAAAAACGCCCCCTTCCCATCGATGGGAAGGGGGTTAGGGGGATAGGTCTTCCTCCGCCCCCTTCCCCACGCGGGAAGGGGGATAGGTCTACCAGTGGTGGTCGGACTCTCGACCAAAGCCGCTGTTGCGTCCGCCGCCCTGACCACCCGCGCGCGGGCCGCGTCCGCCGCCACCGCCGTAGCCGATCTGGTTGGGGCCACGGCCAAAGCCCCCGCCACCCTGGCCGCGTTCGCCCGCTGGTGCATAATTGCCGCGCGGCGCGCCGTAGCCACCCTGGCCGCCACCGCCGCGTGGGCCACGTCCGCCCCCTGGGCCGCCTGGGCCGCGCTGTGGCGGACGGTCAGCTTCCAACTCTTCGGCTGTCGGCATCGCGCCAGTGAGCGCGGCGCGGCGTGAGAGGTTGATGCGCCCCTGCGGATCGATCTCAATCACCATCACGGTGATCTCATCGCCCACCGAGACGACCTCCTCCGGGCGGTTCACGAAGTAGTCCGCCAGATTCGAGGTGCGCACCAGCCCTTCTTTGCCTGGCAAAATCTCGACGAAGGCTCCGAACTCCACAAGACGCCGCACGACGCCGGTGTAAATCTTGCCGACCTCAACCTCTTCGGTCAGCGCACGCAACGCAGCCAGCGCGCGATCCATCCCCTCGCCGGATGTTGCGGCGACGTGGATCGTGCCATCCTCTTCGATGTCGATCTTGACGCCAGCTTCCTCCTGGATGCGCCGCACTGTCTTTCCGCCTGGGCCAATGACCGTGCCGATCTTATCGGGATTGATCTTGAGCGTCTGGATGCGTGGCGCAAAGGGTGAGAGCGCCTCGCGTGGCTCAGGCAGGGCTTCGAGCATCTTATCCATGATGAACATGCGCCCCTCTTTCGCCTGGCGCATCGCCTGATCGAGTATCTCAGGGGTCAGCCCCTTCACCTTGATGTCCATCTGGAGCGCCGTCACGCCATCCGCCGTACCGGCAACCTTGAAATCCATATCGCCCATCGCGTCTTCAAGGCCCTGGATGTCTGTGAGGATCGCATATTTATCGATCTGATCGCCACTGGCGGTGATCAATCCCATCGCCACACCGGCCACCGGCGCCTTGATCGGCACCCCGGCGTCCATCAGGGCGAGCGTGCTGCCGCAGACTGATCCCATCGAGGTCGAGCCGTTTGAGCTGAGCACCTCGGAGACAACGCGGATGGTGTAGGGGAACTCTTCCTGGCTGGGGATGACCGCCATCAGGCCGCGCTCGGCCAGCGCGCCATGCCCAATCTCGCGCCGTCCCGGCCCACGCGATGAGCGCGTTTCGCCAGTGCTGAACGAGGGGAAGTTGTATTGGTGGATGTAGCGTTTGGTGCTGTCTTCAAGTAAGCCCTCTTGCTGCTGGCCCTCACCCGGCGAGCCAAGCGTCACCAGGCTGAGCACCTGCGTCTGGCCGCGTGTGAAGAGGCCCGATCCGTGGGTGCGTGGCAACAACCCCACCTCGCAGCTAATCGGGCGGATGTCGGTCGGGCCACGGCCGTCCGGGCGGATGCCTTTTTCCAAAATCTGCAAGCGCACGAAGCGTTTGAGTTCGCCGTCGTAGAAGGTGGCGATCTCTTTCTCACGGTCGGGGAACTGAGCGCCAAGCTCAGCGAACATCTCCTCGCGCACAGCGTCGAGCGCGGCGTCGCGTTCGGCCTTGACCGTCTTATTCACGGCGGCCTCGAAGCGCGGTCGCACAAACGTGGCGACGGCCTCGCTGAGTGTGGCGTCGGGTTGTGGCGCAACGAATTCTTGCTTGGGCTTTCCCGCAACGGCAATCAGCTCGTTTTGCAGCTTGATGAGTTCTTGAATCGCCTCGTGCCCCTTGCGGATCGCCGCAATCATGATCTCTTCGGGCAGCTCATTGGCTCCTGCCTCCACCATCACCACAGCGTCAGCCGTTCCAGCGACAGCCAGATCGAGGTCGCTATCGGGCATCTGCGACTCGGTGGGGTTGATGACGATCTGGCCGTCAATGTAGCCGACGCGCACAGCGCCCACCGGCCCGGCGAAGGGAATGCTGGAAATACAGAGCGCAGCGGAAGCCGCCGTGACGCCAAGGATATTTGAGTCGTTCTCGCGGTCGGCAGAGAGGACGGTAATCACCACCTGTACGTCGTTATGATAGCCCTTAGGGAAGAGCGGGCGGATCGGGCGGTCGGTCAGGCGGGCCGCCAGGATCGAGTGTTCGCTGGGGCGCCCCTCGCGCTTGATGAAGCCGCCGGGGATTTTGCCCGCCGCATAAAAGCGTTCCTCGACATCCACCGTCAGGGGGAAGAAGTCAATCCCTTCGCGAGGCGTTTTGCTGGCTGTCGCCGTCGCCAGGACAACCGTATCGCCATAGCGCGCAATCACGGCTCCACCCGCCTGTTCAGCGACGCGCCCGGTCTCGAGACTGAACTTACGTCCGGCGAACGTCGTTTCTACTGAGTGAATCATACACAATTGCCTCCGAGCGCCTTCACCTCGTCGTCATGATGATACAAACCAGCGGCAACTACGGCGGCTGGCGACGCAGACGGACAAAGGCAGGCGCTCTTGTTTGAGCGAAGTTGGCGACAATCGCTACTACACAAGAGATTGTGGCAAACTTCTAGAAAAAGCCGCGCGCCTATACTTGACGCGACACGCGGCAAGCCGATGATTACCGGCGCAGGCCCAGCTTGGCGATGAGCGCGCGATAGCGTTCCGGGTCGGTGCGGTTGAGATATTTGAGCATGCGGCGGCGCTGCCCCACCAATTTCAAGAGGCCACGCCGCGAGTGATAATCATGCTTGTGAACGATCAAATGCTGGGTGAGATCCTGGATGCGCTGCGTCAACAGCGCCACTTGCACCTCAGGCGAGCCGGTGTCGCCCTCGTGCACCTGGTTTTCTTCGATAATCTGGGCCTTTACCTCAGACTGCAACGCCATGTGTTCTGGCGAAGCCACACAACAACCTCCAATGATCTGCTTGTATCTGTTCGCAGACCAAATGGGAACACGCATTGTTGTTGGCTCGCCGCCTCCTTTTCGATCTACTTCGCTAGACACTGTTTCATAGCACGCCGATGAGAGCGTGTTGCGCTGCGGAATGCGCGTCCTGTCCGGGCGTGTCCGGTGTCGGCGCGCAGGCGGCGCTCCCTTGCCTGCTCCGGTGTTTCTCAGGCGCACTGTGCGCCAAAAAGAGATGGGGCAATACACTGGCAAGGGGCTAGCAACGCAGGCGCCAAAGGAGGTCGAGGCGGAGGCTGGCGCAGTATATGTTCATTTGCGCAGGAAACTCTCTGCCCTGATGATGAACAATACGCCATGCTATGGGATACACCTCGCTCATAAGGTTGTTCGCATATGCGCGCATACGCCAATAGACCGCTGAGCTATGGGTGAATCCTGATGTTACCCCGCAGGGTAGACGACGGATAGACGCCTATCCGCTGTGTGCGCGCTCGGAGTTGACTGAAGCTGGTGAGTATGCGGTGAGTGCGCCACATGACATCTCTTGTCCCTTACGTTTCTAGCGATTCTATCATACCATAGTCGCGTTGTGCGCGCAAGGCATGCGGCTGAGGGAGAGCCGCAAATAGGCGAAATGTCACAAATGGGGAAATCGGCCCGATGTGTGACATGGCGAAATTCAGGAAATGAGCACATTTGTGGCTGGCGTGCTATAATGGTGTGTGACATTTTTCAGCATTTGGCCATACAAAATCTTCTCCTCGACGACCAGATAGTCCCATGCGCCATCAGGCAGCGTCGCCAGATCGGCCACATGGAACGGATAAGGCGCGCCTGGCACAGATTCAGCCCGTAGCGCGATCACATTCGATAGCATACTTCACCAGCCCCCCTGTTTGGATAGAGTGTAGCATATTTTGCCTGTTCTCCATGCTTTCCTCATTTCTGGCCCGCCTCCCCTCATGACGTTATGATCTGACCCAGCATAACCCAAGATGCCGCAGACACCACATACGCGCCTGAGAGAGGAAACTGCACCACATGACCAACGACCAGCACGACACACAACAGCACACATACACCAACCGCCTCATCCACGAGACGAGTCCATATCTGCTGCAACACGCGCACAACCCGGTGGAGTGGTATCCCTGGGGGCCGGACGCCTTCGCCAAAGCCCAGGCCGAGGACAAACCTATTATGCTGAGCGTCGGCTATTCCGCCTGCCACTGGTGCCACGTCATGGCGCATGAGTCGTTTGAGAACGAGCAGACTGCCAAGCTGCTCAACGATTACTTCGTCTGCATCAAGGTGGATCGCGAGGAGCGCCCGGACGTTGACGCGCTCTATATGGACGCCGTGCAGGCGCTGACCGGCTCCGGCGGCTGGCCGATGACCGTCTTCCTGCTGCCCGATGGCGCGCCCTTCTTCGGCGGCACGTACTTCCCGCCACAGGATCGCTATGGCATGCCCGGCTTCCCCAAGCTCCTCATGAATATCGTTGACCTCTATCGCACGCAGCGTAAAGAGGTGGAAGAGCAGGCCCAAGCCTTCCGCGAGTTCTATCGCCGCCAGGGGCAGACACATCTCAAGCCGCAGATCGCCCTCGCTCCGGATGAGGATTCCGCCGCGCTGGCCGAGACGCTGGCACAGGCGGCCAACCGCGAGCTGGCCAACGCTGATATGACCAACGGAGGCTTTGGCCCTGCCCCCAAGTTTCCGCATGCGATGGGGCTGGAGTTTCTGTTGCGCATGGAGCAACGCCGCCAGGCGACCGGCGTCGCCCATGCCCCAGCCGAAGGCATACGCGAGAGCCTGCTGCCATCCATCATGCTGACACTCGATAAGATGCTGGAGGGTGGCATCTACGACCAGATCGGCGGTGGCTTCCATCGCTACTCCACCGACGCCATCTGGCTGGTTCCCCACTTCGAGAAGATGCTCTACGACAACGCCCTCTTGGCGCGTGTCTATCTGCACGCCTGGCAGTTCACCAGCGAGGCGCGCTACCGGCGCATCTGCGAAGAGACACTCGATTACGTCTTGCGTGAGATGACCGACCCCAGCGGCGCATTTTACTCCACCCAGGACGCCGATAGCGAGGGCGAGGAAGGCAAGTTCTACGTCTGGATACTCGACGAACTGCGCGCCGCGCTGAGTGATGATGCTGCAGCCATCGTCGCCCAGGTGTGGGGCGTCAGCGAGCGCGGGAACTTCGAGGGTAAGAACATCCTGCATATCGCGCGCACGCCTGCCCAGGTGGCCACCGCCAGCGGAATCAGCCAGGTCGAAGTGGAGGCAATCATTGCGCGGGCGCGGGCAAAGCTCTATGACATGCGGGCGCAGCGTGTCTGGCCGGGACGCGACGAGAAGGTTCTCACCGCATGGAACGGGCTGATGCTACGCGCCTTCGCCGAGGCGGCCTTTACGCTCGACCGCGACGACTATCACCGGGCGGCAATAGCCAACGCCGATTTCCTCATCAGCCATATGCTCATTGACGGACGGTTGCGTCGCACATGGCGACCAAACACTGACGCTACGGATAATCCGGCGCGGATAGACGCCTATCTGGAAGACGAGGCCGCGCTGGCAAATGCGCTGATCAGCGTCTATGAAATGTCAGGCGAGGCGCGCTACCTGGCGACGGCGCGCCAGCTTGCCGACGATCTGCTGGCGCGCTTCTGGGACGAAGAGACCGGCAGTTTCTTCGACACCGCCGCTGACCACGAGCAATTGATCGGACGACCGCGCGAGCTGACCGACAATGCCACACCTGCGGGCGCCAGCCTCGCGGCGGAGACGCTGCTCCGGCTGACCGCGTTCACTGGTGAGGGCAACTACCGCGAGTACGCGGCGCGCACGCTGGTGGCGCTGGCTCCCTCGATGGCGAAGGCTCCCTCGGCGTTTGGCCACTTCCTCTGCGCGCTCGATGATCTGGTTGATCCGTTCTATGAGGTGGCTATCGTTGGCGCGCCCGAAGATGACGCAACACTGGCGCTGCGCCACACGATCAGTCAACGCTTCCTGCCGCGTGTGGTCTACGCCCAGGCCGATCCCGCCGCGCCCGACGCCACCCAAACACAGCAGACTGTGCCGCTGCTGGCGGATCGTCCGCTTGTGGATGGACAGCCAGCCGCCTATGTTTGCCAGGGCTTCGTCTGCCAGCGCCCTGTCACGACAGCCGAAGAGTTGCTCAAGTTGCTGGCGGACTGAGGGTGAGAATCCGATCTACTGTTTCTTCTGGCGTCTGGTCTGACGTGTCGAGCCAGAGACCAACGCCTGCCATTGAATCGCGGAACGCCTGGTCGAGATAGACTGCCCACGCTTCTCCC
>JAJPIU010000012.1 GCA_021324535.1 Pseudomonadota bacterium | reverse complement strand
TGGACGATGCCCGCGCCAACGCGGGCCAGACGACGACGCTTTTGGTGACGCCGGAGGAGATCGCGAAGGTCATCGAACACTGGACGGGCGTTCCCGTCAGCCAGATGCTTGAGAGCGAGCGGCAGAACCTGCGCCATCTTGAAGACGACCTGAGCCAGCGCGTCGTTGGCCAGGGTGAGGCGATCAGCGCGGTCGCCCGCGCCATTCGTCGGTCGCGTGCGGGGTTGAAGGACGCGAAGCGCCCGATCGGGTCGTTCATCTTCATGGGGCCGACGGGCGTCGGCAAGACCGAGCTGGCCAAGGCGCTCGCCGCCACGGTCTTCGGCAGTGAAGACGCCATCATCCGGCTGGATATGTCGGAGTATATGGAGCCGCACACGGTCGCGCGTCTCTTCGGTAGCCCTCCGGGCTACGTGGGGCACGACGACGGTGGTCAACTCACCGAGCAGGTGCGTCGCCGCCCATACAGCGTGATCCTCTTCGACGAGATCGAGAAGGCGCATCCTGAGGTCTTCAACGCGCTGTTGCAGATTCTCGATGACGGGCGTCTGACGGATGGGCAGGGGCGCACGGTAGACTTCAAGAATACCGTCGTCATCATGACGAGTAACGTCGCCACCGCTGAGATGAAGCGCGGCAGTGTGATCGGCTTCACGCCAACGAAGTGGGGAACGGCGACCACCGCCGAAGATGCGGAGCAAGCTCGCCTGCGTGAGCGCGCATTGGAGAGCCTGAAACGCGCCTTCCGCCCGGAGTTCCTCAACCGGATCGATCAGATCGTGGTCTTCCATGCCCTCGATAGGGCTGAACTGCGGCAGATCGTTGACCTGTTGCTGGGTCAGGTGCGGGTGCGGCTGGCCGATCAGGGCGTGACGCTGGAGTTCGGCGACGACTTGCGCGACTTCCTGATGGCCGAGGGCTTCGACGAAGAGTACGGCGCGCGTCCGTTGCGCCGGGCCATTCAGACGTATGTGGATGACGCGCTGGCCGATGCGATTCTGGCGGGCGAAGTCAAGCCAGGGCAGACGGCGATCCTCCATGTGGAGAATGGCGCCGTGCAGGTGACGGGCGTGGGCGAGGCGCATATCAGCGTACATGTACCTGAGGCGACCGAGCAAAAGCCAGCCATTCTGCCACCAGTCGGCCCAACCCCGCCCACAAACGGCGCGCAGCCGATTGTATAGGTTGATCTTGCCTAACCCCCAACCCCCTTCCCATTGATGGGAAGGGGGCTTTTTCATGTTTGGCGCAATCGAGTAGCCCCGCGCTCCTGGGCGGCCTCGCATCATTGGCGTCATTGGCCTGATCGGCTTCGCCAGCCAATGTACGTCTCGATGAAGCTGCGCCGCAGAGAGCTGGCGCCCCACTTGCATGCGAACCAGATACACCACTGGAAAGGCGCAATGCTGCCCCAAGCGAGGACATTCTCCTATGCCCCGACAAGCCAACAAGCCAATACGACAAACAATCGGGATCACTCTGCCCGACGCGCCAAAGATCGCCGTTGTACGCGCGAATGGGCTAGGTGATCTGTTGTTCACTCTGCCCGCGCTCGATGCGTTGCGCGCGCTACCCACAGGCGGAGATCGTCCTGTTCGGCAGGCGTTGGAGCCAGCGATTTTTCACGTCGCGCCCAGGGCCAATCAACCGCGTGGTCGTCGTTCCACGCTATCCCGGTGTCAGCGCGTCCGCAAACGCCAGCCTTTCAGCCGATGAGAACGCCGAAGTAGAAGCCTTCTTTGCCGCGATGCAGGCCGAACACTTCGATCTGGCGCTGCAACTACACGGCGGCGGGCGCCACTCGAATCCCTTCACGTTGCGATTGGGCGCGCGAATGACCGCTGGCCTGCGTACACCCGACGCCGCCCCACTCGACCAGTGGATAGCATATGATTACTACCAGCCGGAGATTCTGCGCCAGCTCGAGGTAGTGAGTCTGCTGGATGCGCCGCCCGTGACTATCGAGCCGCATGTGACGCTGCTGGCAAGCGACATCACCGAGGCGTTGCATATTGTCCATCAGGTAGGTCTGCCAATGGTGGCGCTCCACCCTGGCGCAAGCGATCCACGTCGCCGCTGGCCCATAGAGAAGTTTGCCGCTGTTGGCGACGCGCTTGCCGAGATGATCGGCGCGCAGGTGGTCATCTGCGGTGACATGGGGGAGTGTGAGCTGACGCAGGCGGTGGCCCAGGCGATGCGTCGTCCCGCGCTCGATCTCGGCGGCAAGCTCTCGCTGGGTGGCCTGGCAGGTTTGCTAGCGCGCTGCCGATTGCTCGTCGCCAACGACTCCGGCCCGCGCCATCTCGCGGCGGCGGTGGGAACGCGAACGGTGGGTATCTATTGGTGTGGCAATATGATCATGGCCGGGCCACCCACCCACGCGAAGCATCGCACGGTCATCTCATGGCAGACGACCTGTCCCGAATGCGGCGTGAACCTGATGGATGAGCGGCGCCTGGTGTGTGGTCATTCCGGCTCGATTGTTGCTGATATAGGGGTGGGTGATGTGCTCGACGCGGCAGCCGAGTTGCTGAGCGAGGCGGGATATGTGCCGATCGGCGCTTCGGCGTAGGTGTTGCTCGCTCAGAGTGTCGCTCGCCATGCTCGCGAATACTTCATCACACATATAGAGACCATCGAAGCGAGAAGCCCATGCGTGTTCCCAAACACCTCCAATCCGCCGACCAGCCGCTACGCCCGCTGGCTCCCGATCCTACCGCGCCCGAACGCGAGGATTCGCGCGCTATTGCGAAGGCGGCGGGCCTGCGCTTCGTCAGCGACGCGACGCCTGGGATTAAGCGGCAGCGGGTGGGGCGTGGCTTTCGCTACCTTGCGCCCGATGGCCAGGTAATCCGCGACAACGAGACACTGAAGCGCATCCGCATGCTTGCCATTCCACCAGCCTGGAAGGATGTGTGGATCTGTCCCTCGCCACGCGGACATATTCAGGCTACAGGTTACGATGCCAAAGGGCGCAAGCAGTATCATTACCATCCACGCTGGCGCGAGACGCGCGATGAGACAAAATACGAACACATGCAGGCGTTTGGCGCGGCGCTTCCGACGATCCGCAGGCGCGTAGAGCAAGACATCACGCAGCCGGAGTTGCCACGCGAAAAGGCGCTGGCTGCGGTGGTACAACTGCTGGACATGACGGCCATTCGCATTGGCAATGAGCAATACGCCAGCGAAAACGGCAGCTACGGGCTGACCACGCTGCGCAACGAGCATGTGGAGGCGCATGGCGAACGTATACGCCTTCAGTTCAACGCAAAGGGTGGCAAGTGGTGTACAGCGGATGTACGCGACCGGCGGCTGGCGCGCATCGTCAAGCGGTCGCTCGATCTCCCTGGTGAGCGGCTCTTTCAATATATCGGTTCGGATGGAGCGCCACACAGTGTGACCTCAGAAGATGTGAACGGCTACTTACAGGAGATCACCTGCGAACACATTACCGCGAAGGACTTCCGTACCTGGCTTGCCACGCTCACTGTCGCGCGTATCCTGGGCACAATGGAGCAAGAGCCGGATGGGCAAACAGGCGCAACGGATGCGAAACGCACACGCGGACGAGCCTTGCGGCTGGCGAAGAAGCAGGTGACACAGGCGATCAAGGTGGCGGCGGAGGTGCTGGGCAACACGCCTGCCATTTGCCGCAAAAGCTATGTGCATCCGCAGATCGTCGAAGCCTACCTGCGCGGCGACCTCCAGCGCCTCTGGCAATCGCACGACGAGACGCTCGGCGACGAACTGACCGCCGAGGAGATCGAACGACAGCACCAGCAGGCGGCGCTCGGCCAGGGGTTGGACGCCGACGAGCGGCAGTTGCTCGGTGTGTTGCGCAAGCTGGAAGCAAAGAGCAGTGGCGCGGCTGTCGCATAAGTGGGCGGCGAATGGCAAGCATGGCAGGTAGGGCGGGCGCGTGAATGTGCGACTTATAGCAGTTTGATTGACCAATTGCCGTTCAAGTTTACATCGAGAACGTAGATCCCTGTCTGCTCTATCCAAGTGGTTGTAGTAACGTCTATTCTGCCATCGGAAGCTTTCGCCAACGGATGGAGTTTCTTATCGTTTTCGCCCAATAGCCAAACTGCCGCATATCCTTGCCCCTGATAAATTGTTCGAAAAGTATAACTACCCCTTTTAAAGATGAAAAGCCCTGTTGCGGTTGATCCATTGTTCTGCATACTCCAACCCGGTTTCATCTCTGGATAAGCTAGTGAAGCGAGATTGCTACTCTGTTCAATTTGGATAGACCAGTTTCCATCACAACTCACCTCGCAGACATATTCGCCGCTATCGGACAAGCGATATGCTCGCCATGCGCTATGGTTGCTTGGCCAAATAAAGAAAGGTGCTTTGCGGCTGGCCCGGTCAGACAACACCTTCAGACCCAAACGATTCCCTGTATGTTGCACATAGATGAGCATTATTCCTTCTTTGAGGCGGAAGGGTCGGCTAGTGGTCGTACCTAAACCACTGAGGCTCATTGCCTCCCAACCTTTCATTGAAGGCTTTACAAGATTAGGTATGGGCGCAGATGGTGTGAAAGCAAATTGGGAGTAAGGTGAATTCGCCTTTGCTCCGTTTGTTGCGCTTTGCTGCTGATTCGGCTGATGAGGCGATTGTGCTTGCGAAGATTGGGAGTTTCCTGATGTCTGCTGCTGGACAATTTGCCAAAGCTGCTGTCTCACTGCAGCAGCGCTTTCAGGCCGTTTACCGACCTCAATCTGAACCATTTGCTTTACAAGCTCATCCAGGGATGACGGGACATCTGATCGGAATGTGCTCACCGGCTGAAAATTGAAAGGCGTATCTGAGGGATCTTTGCCTGTCAACATAAAGTGAAACGTCGCGCCCAAACTATAAATATCTGAGCGAACAGTTGTTTGTGCTTTACCATGTTGCTCAGGTGGCGCATATCCAACTGTGCCGAGCGCAACTGTATCACGCGATTGTCCTGACTTGAAAAACCGCGCGATCCCAAAATCGATGAGATAAACCTTTTTGTTTTGTGAGATCATCACGTTTGCAGGTTTGAGATCACGGAATATGATCGGCGGATTTTGCGTATGCAGATAGTTCAATACCTCGCAAAGCTGATCGCCGATGATAAAAAAGACATCTAAGGGAAGCGTTTTGTTTGGGGATGAGGCGCATAATGCCTCTAACGTTTGCCCATCAATATACTCCATCACCAAATAATAATCGCTACCCTCAGAGAACCAATCATAGATAACGGGTAAAGCTGGGTTCTTCAAATTTGCTAAGAGATTCGCTTCATCTTGAAATGCTTTGGTAGCTTCTGCAACCTCACTTGGCGCGAGTCCACTTTTCGACATTTCTTTAATTGCAACACGGCGATTGCTGAAGCGATTATCCAATGCTTCATAGACAGCGCCCATGCCGCCTTTCCCAACACGGCGCACTATCAGATACCGCTGCGCCAGAATAGAAGAGGAGGGAAGTAGTCCCGTTGCATGAGGAGCAGGTGACGGAGATACGGGTTGTCCTGCGCCTACCGTCGCTAGAGAATGTCCGCAACTACCACAAAATTTTGCCTGGGAACTTACCAAAGCGCCGCAATGATCACAGAAGCGTGACTGCCCCATATATCCCTCTTGACCTGCTAGTAAGACTTTCCAAAAGTGCGATATGTTGAGCAGTATAGCAGATAGCTGAACCAATGACTAGAAGTATTGGCCCAATCGGTCATCGCGCCTCAGCCGGATCACCCTTGAATGGCTCGTATTCGATGGCGGCGATCTCTTTGGAGAGCTTGCCTGTCACATCCACGATGCGCGGCGTCACACGCGCGCGGCTGATCACTAGCGCCGCAAGTTCGCGCGCCGTGATTGGTGTAATCCCTGGCTGGCGCATACGCCGCTTGCCGGGAACGTCGGGCCAGATGATGCTCTGTACCGGCCCAAAAGCCTCGCGCTCGATATGCTCGCCGTGCTCGTAGTAATCGGTCGCATAGCCGCGCTGCTTCAGACTTGCTACGTACTCGTCGGAGTAGTCTATGTATTCAGGAAGATCATACGAGTCTTCGTCATCATCGTCCTCTTCATCCTTGTCAATGGACACCCGCCAGAAGCCCTTGCGCCCCTGGCTGCGCTGGCCCATTGCCACGAATGAGAGGATGCGCCCACTTTCCACCCGCACGACCAGGCTGCGAATCTCATTCCAGCCAAGCATGCCCTCGCCCGGTTTGGGTGTTGGATGGAGCTTCGCAAGCCCAAGCGCATCGGCCCGCAACACAGAGCGCCTCCCCACGACCGGCAGGTTGAACCAGACCATCAGGCAGCCGAAGAGTGTGGGCAGGCCAAAGACCACCCCAAACGCCAGCTCAGAAATTGCCAGTTCCCCACTGCTACGGGCAGATGAGAGGACAGCATAGCGCACCGCCCACAGCGCCAGTGGCGCGACGCCAAGGGCAAGCGGCGCGCCCACCGCAAACGTAAGGAGCCGCACGTTTCGCGGCATGCCTCCATCGAAGCGATAGACCGCCTGGGGATCGTCGGTGAGATGGAGCGCCAGCAGATTGTCAAGCGGGGGCGGGATTGTCTCGACTGGGGGATGGTTGCGCGGAGGGGGCGCAAGCGAGCCGACAAAGAGGGCAAGCAATACCAGCGCGCCAAACGTCATCGCATACGTGACGGCGTGATTGATGGTCGCGTTGTGTGAGGGCGGCAGGGCAAGCGTCACGCCTGTAAAGAAGATTTGATAGAGCGCGAGGCCAAGCGCATAGGCGCGCATACGGTGGAGTGAAGATGGGCGCGCTGGCGCCGGTGTGGCGGCAAGCTTGTTGGGCGTTGG
>JAJPIU010000107.1 GCA_021324535.1 Pseudomonadota bacterium | reverse complement strand
GGATCGTGAATCTCGCGGCCATTCCAGCGAATCACGCCCGCCTGCCGCTCCACCAGCCCCAACATTGCCCGCAGGAAGGTCGTTTTGCCGGAGCCGATGCGCCCGGTGATCACCACGAACTTGCCACGATCCACGCGCAGGCTCATATCCTTTATCCCACGCCCCGAAAGGGGATGGATGTAGGTCAGGCCATCCACAATAAGCGTTTCGAGCTGGTCGGGTGGCGTGCGTGTCGGCGCGATCACGGCGGGCGGCTCGCTATTGAGGTGGAGTGGATTGCGCTTTGTCAGCGCGTCGGCCTCGGCCCCCTGCAACACCAGCGCCATGCGGTCGAACGAGACGCTCACCTGTTGCTGGCGCGCCAACGCCTGACCAATGAACGACATATTCCACGCCAGGTTCGCCAGATAGGTGGCGAACACCGTGAAGTCGCCCAGCGTGAACGAGGTGTTCGTCCAGTGGATGGCGATCAGCAAGAGCAGGATGCCGGAGCTAATGCCGCCCATATTGTTGTTGAGCGATTGCAGCAGCGCCGTCGCCAGGTTGTCGCGCAGGGCAGCTTTGCGGCGTGTCCGGTTCAGCCCACGGAAGTGCGCTACGACATGCGATTCCGCCGAAGCGACCTTGACCGCCTGCGCCGCGCGGAACAACTCGCCCAGGTGATCGGTCACACGGCCGGTCGCGATGCGGTTGGCCTCGCGCAGCCGCTTGAGAAAGCCGCTCAGCAGGTTCACCGAGAGCAGGAGGGCGGCGAATGGCAGGAAGACGATCAGCGTGATCAGCCAATCGATCCGCAGCATCACCGCCAGCGCCGAGATCACAAATAGGCTGATGCCCCAGACGTCAATCCAGTTCTCGAAGAGACGGCTGACCTCGTCCACATCCTCACGGAAGCGGCTCATGGCCTCACCGGGGGAGTCGGGCAGGCGGTGGGTGCCCGGCCCGGTAATCACCCAGGCGAAGAGGTTGCGCCGCAAAAGCGATTGCATAGTGAAGTAGTAGGTAAACCAGATAAACATGCCGCTGGCGAACATCCCCGCGCGCACAACGCCAAACACGGCGAAGATGACCACCACCGCCCAGGCGTTCAGCCCCAGGTCGGCGTGGCCGGAGAGCGCATCGAAGAACCAGCCGACGAAGACGCCGATCAGCACTGGCGCAACGTGGATGAACGTCCACACGAAGATATTCAGCAGGAAGAGACGCGGATCGCACGCCAGCAGCCGCCAGAGATATTGCCAGGTGGTGAGCCGCACACGCGGCTTTTCATCCACTACTGGCTGGGGCTGCTCAGGCGTGGCGTCTTCACGTGCGGACGAGCCGCTGAGGACGCCAAGACCCTCGGCCAGCAGGTCGTCCGCGTGGTCAAACGTATTCGTTGGAGTATCCGCTTCGGGCAGGACAGATGTCATGCGAGCGCCTCCTCTAGCCCCACGCGGAGCAGCGTGGCGAAGCGGGAGTCTGGCGAGCTGGCCAGTTCCTCACGCGCGCCGTATTCCAGTACACGCCCGGAATCGAGCGTCATAATCAGATTGGCGCGTTGCACCGTTTCGAGCCGGTGGGCGATGATGATCCCTGTGCGGTTGCGCAGCAGCGCGCTGACGCCGCGTTCGATCAATCGCTCGGTGGCGAGGTCGAGCCGTGAAGACGGCTCATCCAGGATCACCAGCCCCGGATCGTGCAGAAACACGCGGATGAAGGCCAGCAGTTGCGCCTCGCCCGCCGAAAGGCCGCCGCCACCTGCGTCCAGGTGGGTATCCAGCCCGTCGGGTAGCCGTGCGAACCAGTCGTCTAGCCCCATCGTGTGGATGACCGTGTGGATGCGTTCATCCGGCACGGAGGCGTCGAAGAAGGTGATGTTGTCGCGCACGCTCGCCTGAAAAAGCTGCACATCCTGCGTGACCAGCCCGATACGCTGACGCAACAGGCTCAGTGGCAGGTCGCGTACATCCACGCCGTTCAGTCGTATGGCGCCCTCGGTGGTGTCGTACAGCCGAAAGAGCAGGCGGCTGATGGTCGTCTTGCCGCTGCCGGTGCGCCCCAACAAGCCCATCACCTTGCCAGGAGCCAGCGTGAATGTCACATCATGTAGCACGGGGCCATCTTCCTGCCGATAGGCGAAGGTAACATGATCGAAGGCGACTGCGATAGAGCCCTGCCCCTCCCCCGCACGCGGGAGAGGGGTTACAGGCGCTATTCGCGCCTCTTTATCAACGGCGTCTATCACGTGACCGCTGATTGAGAGCGCCTGTAACCCCTGCCTGGCTGCGCCGGTGGCCACGCTTGCCCCTGTGGGCAATCTTCCCGCACGCGCGATAATGCCGCTCCGCTCTCCCCTCTCCCGCAGCGCGGGGGTGGGGGCATCCACAATCTGAGGCTTGACACTGAACAGATTGCGCACGCGCACCAGGCTCGAGACCGCCTTCTGGAACTCCTGCATCTGCTGAGTGATCTGTTCGATTGGCCCTTCCAGCAGCAGAGTATATTGCACGAAGAGATAGACCGTGCCAAGCGTGACGGCGTGCGCCACCAGGAAGAGATACGCGCTCATGCCAAGCGTCATGGCAACGCCAAGCGAGAACAGCAGCGAGGTGACGACCCACACGGAAGAGCGACGCACCCAGGCGTGCACGCTCTGGTGAAACCACTTGCGCATGGCAACGTAGAAGCGCGCCATCACGTAGTCGCCCCCGCCGTTCGCGCGGATGTCTTCGGCGCCCGCCAGCCGCTCTTCGAGGAAGCCAAGAAACTGCGCGCTCGATTCGCGTTCGGTGACGCCTGCTGGCACGGCGTAGTTGCGCATGCTGATCAAGACGGCAAGCGCCCCGCCTACAAATAGCGTCAGCGCCAGCCCGATGCGCCAGTCGGTCAGCAGCAACAAAACGAGCGTGCCCAAGAGCAATCCCATGCTGCCAACGATCTGGATCACCATGATCGAGAAGAAGTTGGAGAGCGAGGTGAGGTCGCCATCAATCCGCTCGATGAACTCGCCCGGCGTGTGCTGGTTGTGATAGCTCATATCCAGCTTCAGCGCATGATAGGCGAGGTCTTCGCGTAGCAGGTTGGTCGCGCGCCAGCCGACATCCTGCCCGACGTAGGTGGTCAGCGCCTGGACGCCCTGGTTGAGCAGGGCGACCGCCAGCGCCAGCAGTCCGAGCCAGACGAGCGTCATCTGCGCGCCGTGCGCCGCCGCGTCGTCTATGAAGACGCGGATGATCTGCGGCCCAAGCAGTTGCAGGCCGATCCCACTGAGTAGCAGAATGGCCAGAAGGGTGAAGCGCGGCCAATAGGGCGCCAGATAGACGCGCAGCAGGCCACCCCAGGTGGTCGGCGATTGGGGCTGCCGCTCTGTGCTGTTGGTCGTCTGTTTGCGCCAGCGCCTTTGTATGTGGCGCTCCGCGTCAGTTGTTTGCTCTATTGTCGCCGAGACGCTCATAGCGGGCGTATCCTTTCGGAAAACACGTTGAAACTCTGCTAAAGCTATGCTTGAAATCAATCAGGCTGGAAGGCGAGGCGCGCGTCAGGGCACAGAGATGTCCACAAAGGGACGTTGAGGCTCAGGGGGCGGAGTGAAACGCTTCAGTGAAGCCAAAGAAGCCGAAAGGCAAGGGTCGCTGGGGAACATTTCACCACGGACGAGCGCGCTCGCGAGGTTGCGGGCGATGCTGGCGCCGGTTGCGCTATCCGTGGGTGAGTATGCGACATAGGGGACAGGCGTCTTGCCTGTGTATACTGCTACGGCTGCCGGTGAGCCATCTCACCTGTTGTACCGCCGATCACGTGACGTTACTACGCTACAATGATCGTCCTATGGGTATCGAATCGCCGACGAATGCGCTACCGGGCGGCCACGCCGCCAGCCACGCCACGCGGATGCGTAGGTGTGAGCATGAGGTAGAGATTGTTCTTTGACATCAGGCAAGCTCCATTGTTCTCGTCGGCCTTTACGGGCTTACGACGGTGTATTATGAGCATCTAACGCATTACTCTAGCCAGTGTAGCACATATGCCAGGCGAACCGCAAGGGCGAGAAGTACCAGGCGCCCTGATCGATGGATCGAGATCGGGATGCGCCTTGCAGATGATTGGCGCATGTGGTATAGTAGCGGTGTCGTGTGCGCTTTTCCCGCCAGATTCTGTACAGACATGCGGGGCCGTAGCTCAGTGGCAGAGCAGGGGCCTTTTAAGCCTCGTGTCCGGGGTTCGAATCCCCGCGGCCTCACCAATCCTGGAAAAGAAGGGTGTTCAACGCCTATGGAACACGCCAGAATCGTCCGCCTTCGCTCCCTCTCGCCCTCCATGCGAAAGCGTCTCGCCGAGGCGTAGCGTGAAGCCGCCCGCGTCTGGACGCTCTGCCGTGACCTCCACTACCACGCCCACACAAACGGCGAACCCCGGCCCACGCGCGACGATCTGCAAAAAGCCACCAAAGGCCAGTTTGCTCTCCATAGCCAGACCGTTCAGATGATTTGCCATGCCTTCCTGTCGCATGCTAGCCCCAGTTGATCATCGCCACGCCGATCAGGATGGCTGCGACGCCAGCCCACTGGCGCAGCGCCAGCTGCTCACGCAGGAAAACCCAGGCTAGCAGCACCGTCACGGCGCTGAACAATGAGGAGAGCGTCGCCACAATTGAGGTCAGCGCGGAAGCGATGCCCACATTGTAGGCGACGTTCGCTGCTGTATCGAGCAAGGCCCCCAGCGTCACGAACAGCCAGAATCCGCGTTTTGGCCAGCGTAGCCGATAGGCTGACAGGATGCCTGATAATGGATCACCCTGGACATCTTGCGCTTTGATTGATGGATGGCGCCACAGCGCCAGCAACGCAACTCCCGCAGCCAGCACAAAAAGCGCCAGCATATCGGCCACTTTGCCGATAAACGCCGTCTGCACGCCGCCAAGCGTTGGCGCCACGTAGCGCAGCGCAAAATAGGCGACGCCAAAGATCAGCACCGCGATGAGCGCCTCAGCTACGCCAGGGGCAAGGAACCCATGCTGTGTTGCTCGCTTCACCTTCTTCTCGTCGGCGGCTTTGGGATCAGCCGCCGGAGCGGGAACCATACTGGCGACCACCACACCCACCAGCGTTAGCGCCAGGCCAACGCCAATCGTCAGCGTAAGATGTTCACCTGCCAGCAGCGCCAGCAGGGTAGTGACGGCGGCAAAGCTGGCCACCAGCGGTGAGACCAACGCGAGTGTGCCAATCGCAAACGCGCGATAGAGAAAGCCCGCGCCCGCGAGGATCATCAGGTTGAGCGCCGCCGCAACGAGTATAATCTGGGGCGTGGCATGGCTGAAATTGAGTAGACCAAGCGGCTGTGCGCTGAGCAGGAAGCCGAGGACAGCGATGATCTCCGTGAAGAAGAGCGTTATGAAGACTCCCTCACGTTTGGCTGCTCCGCGCATAAACAGATCGGCGACGCCCCAGAAGAGCGCCGCCGTCAGTCCGAAAAAGACCCCACTTGCCATACACTACCGCGCCCCGCTCTGGCTCTGCTGCTCACGCGCGCGTGCGCGGTCGTGCTGAGTCAAAAGGCGCTTGCGCAGGCGGATGTTTTGTGGCGTCACCTCCACCAGTTCGTCGCTGTTGATGAAGTCGAGCGATTGTTCGAGGCTGTGGCGCACCGGCGGCGAGAGGCGCACGGCAATGTCGGCGGTGGACGAGCGGATGTTCGTCTGCTTCTTCTCTTTGCAGACGTTCACCACCAGGTCATCGGGTCGCGCGTTCAGGCCGACGATCATCCCCTCGTAGACTGCTGTCCCCGGCTCGATGAACGTCTGGCCGCGCTGCTGGGCGTTATTGAGGCCATATGTCATGGCGACGCCTGTCTCTGAGGCGATCAACACGCCGTTGCGCGCAGTGCCAATCGGGCCAAGCCACGGCTCATAGCCGATCAGCAGGCTGGCCATCGCGCCGTTGCCCTGCGTCAGCGTCAGGAAGGTGTTGCGCAGGCCGATCAGCCCGCGTGTGGGGATGTCGTATTCGATGCGCACGTTACCTACGCCATCGTAGACCATGTTCGCCATGCGTCCCTTGCGAATGGCGATAGTCTCGCTGATCGCGCCGACGTATTGTTCGCGTGTGTCAATCACCAGCCGCTCGATAGGCTCTAATGTGCGCCCATTCTCATCTTCATGGGTGATGACCTCAGGGCGCGAGACTTGAAGCTCGTAGCCCTCGCGCCGCATCGTCTCGATCAAGACGGCAAGGTGTAGCTCGCCTCGCCCGGAAACCACAAACTCGTCAGCAGTGGCTCCGTCTTCCACACGCAGGCTCACGTTTGTCTCAAGCTCGCGATAGAGCCGGGCGCGCAACTGACGCGAGGTGGAGAACTTGCCCTCGCGTCCGCCGAAGGGGCTGGTGTTGACGCCAAAGGTCATCTTGAGTGTCGGCTCTTCGATGGCGATGCTAGGCAGGGCTTCGGGCGTCTCGGCGTCGGCGATGGTGTCGCTGATGTTGGCCTCGGCCAGCCCTGTCAGCGCCACGATGTCGCCAGCCGTCGCTTCGGGCGTCTCATAGCGCGCCAGCCCTTGATACGCCATCACCAGACCGATGCGCCCACGATGCGCCACGCCATCGCGGGTGATGCGTGCGACTGACAGGCCAGGGCGCGCGCGGCCACGAGTGATGCGCCCGATGGCGTACTTGCCCTTGTAGTCGTCGTAGTCAAGCGTGGTGACGAGCATCTGGAATGGGCCTTGATCGTCCACGACGGGCGCAGGCACATAGGTGAGGATCGCCTCGAAGAGCGGCGTGAGATCCATGTTGTCGTCGTCGGGCCGCCAGCGGGCGATCCCTTCGCGGGCGATGGCGTAGAGGACTGGGAAGTCAAGCTGCTCGTCCTCGGTCGCCAACTCCAAAAAGAGGTCTTGTGTCCAGGAAAGCACCTGCTCGATGCGTGCGTCGCGGCGGTCAATCTTATTGATGACGACGATGGGCTTGAGGCCAAGCTCAAACGCTTTGCGCAGGACGAAGCGCGTCTGAGGCATCGGCCCCTCAACGGCATCCACCAGTAGCAGCGCGCCGTCAGCCATGTTCAACACGCGCTCCACCTCGCCGCCAAAGTCGGCGTGGCCGGGCGTGTCAATGATGTTGATCTTCACGCCGTGATACTGAATGGCCGTGTTCTTGGCGAGAATGGTGATGCCGCGTTCACGCTCAAGTTCGTTGGAGTCCATAATCAGTTCGCCGACCTGCTGGTTTTCGCGGAAGACCTTGCTTTGCTTGAGCAGGCCATCCACCAGGGTGGTCTTGCCGTGGTCAACATGGGCGATAATCGCGATATTGCGCAGATCGTCTCGCACGCGCTTCCCTGCCGCAGTGTCATGCGTTGTTTGTGGAGTTTGTATCGCCTGAGAATGATCGATAACCTGCATGTGTGTGAGAATCCTCTACAGTCTCTCTAGTCTCTTTGATCTCTACGGTAATGATGAAAGTGTCAAAGGCGACATGGGTAATCAGTGCAAATCGCCATCCGATTATGCTAGCGTGAGTCCCCCAAATAGGCGACTTGGCGCCGGGCGCATTCTGTTGTACCATGCAAAGGCGCCCACAGCGTAGCATGCCGTTATTGAGTATAGCACATCCAGGCGGTTTCCTGCTCGTGAGAGCGCATTGCGCATACGTTTTGGGTTGCGTCTCCTCACATGACATGGTAGAGTGTGTTGCTAAGGAGGAACGACAGTAGGAACGTGATACTCTCTCCCTGGCGTTCATCCTGCAATGTACTGTTTCGTCCGAACATTCAGGGAAGAAGCTAACGATGGGAGGCGCGAACACGTATGCAAGATCAGGAGAACGAACGAGCTGATGGGGAACGACGGGCGCAGCGTGTGCTGGTGATTGATGATGATCCGGCGCTGATCACGCTGATCTCAGAGGGGCTACGCTTGGTGGGTGGCTACGATGTGATGATCGCCACCGATGGGGCGACGGGACTCGAACGCTTTTATGAGTCTCTGCCCGATTGCGTCGTTGTTGATGTGCGCATGCCCGGCTTGAACGGGTATCAATTCGTGCGGGCGTTGCGCGGTGACCCGGCAACAATGGAGACACCGATTATCGTGCTGAGCGCGTTGGCGCAGGATCGCGATGAACTTGCAGGCATGCTGGCGGGCGCCGATACGTATCTATTCAAGCCGGTGAAGATCGCTGATCTACTTGCCGCGATTGAGAAGGCAATGATGTTGACCGCTGACAAGCGCCTTGAACGCAAGCAGTGGCTTTCTGGAAATGTGTCCGACTATACTCCTGCAGAGGGAGGCAGATCATGAGCGCAGGCGGTGGCGACTACACCGCGCGAATGACAGGGCGTTCCAATCAGTACCAGCGCCCTGCCCTGGCGGTGCTTATCATTGACCCCGACACCGAGAATGCCGAGCGGCTGGCGAAAGCGATCAATGCGCGTTGCGCGGTCGCTGTGACGCCAAACGCTCAGGCGGCGCTTGCGGCGATGCGGATCAGAATGCCCGATCTGATCGTGACGGAACTCGATCTGCCTGATGTCGGCGGCATTGATTTCATCAAAACTATCCACAACACTCCCGCCACCCGCAATATTTTGTTGATGGTGGTGACGCGCCGGGCGACGATTCGCGATAAGATTGCCGCATTCCAGGCGGGCGCCGATGACTTTTTGGTGAAGCCGGTGGAGGCGCAGCTCTTCGAGATTCATGTGCAACTGCTGAGCAGATTCCGCCAGACCATCCAACCGTCGCCGTTCGGCCCGTAACCGTGTTCTGCTTTCCAGAGGCGCCTTGCGCGCTGTTACGCTTACGACGTCGCGTGGCGCTCGCGCCATCCCACAGCGCAGGCACAATGCAGGCGCACGGCGCGTTCCGGTGTCTCTCACTATGCGCCACACGCGCCGTGCGCAACTTTTCTCTCCCGTGATGTTTTGTATACTGTCTTGGATGATCTTTGGTCTTTGGTCATGTGGCGTATGGATGCGCCATATCATCTGTCGAACCAGCCACCGATCCTGAATATCGGGGGAAGAAATGGAGCAGTCACAATGGAGATGTTTCCTGGGGCGTCAACCAGGTCGGCGGCGCCTGCGCAACAGACGCTCATCGGCCAGCAGACCGCGCAGAACGATCAACGCTCGGCAAACAAGCAGGCGCCGAAAGGCGCCGAGAAAACTCGACCTCGTCCCAGACGCTCCGCTCGTATCAATGCTCCTTCTCAGCGGCGTGGCCTGTGGGAGGCGCTGAGCGGTGTCTTCCTCGATCCGTTTCGTGGCGACCCCGATTATGTGTTGGAGTACACCGACGACGAACGCGATCAGCGCCGCCGCTATGGGCTGCTTCAGCTCATTTTGGTGAGCATCGTCTTTGTGCAGGCGTTCGTGGTGATTCCGCTTGCTCTCATCGCGCACGCCACCCTGATCTTTCCGCTGACGACTGCGGCTGATATGATCACTGCGCTGATCTGCATTGTGATCAATCGCCTGGGGCATACCAACACCGCCTCGATTATCTACATCGTGGTGACTGTGGTGGCGATTGTCAACTTTGGTGTGCAGAACAACGGCATTGATGAGGTGATCTTGCTGCTCTTCGCCGCCATGACCATTCTCATCTTCATCGCCGGATTGGTGTTACCGCAGTGGTCTATCCTTCCCACGCTGATCGTCCTCTCAGGCTCTACCGTCGGCAGCATCTTTCTTCTGCCACTCTCGCCACATTTCAATCAGGCGCAGGCCCCGGCGATTCGTCTGGGCGCGGCGGCAATCATGCTGGCGTTTCAGATTGTGATCGCGGTGATCACCTGGCTCTCGTCGCTGAGCGCCAACACAGGCATCAACGCCGCCGCCCGCGCCGCCGAACGTGAGCGTGAGCTGGCGTTGCTCAAAGACCAGTTTATTATTGACGCCAACCACGAACTACGCACGCCGATCATGGCGCTCTACGGCAATATCGAACTGCTGCGTCTGCTCGGCCAGCGCGCCGACGAACATCAGCGCGATGTGATGATTGACCGTGCGCTGAAGTCGGGCGACGCGGTGATGCGTCTGCTGAGCAGCGTGATGGACGCCGGGGCAATGGCCTCGGCAAAACCCCAACTGACGCTCAAACCAATTTCTCTTGCAGAGATGGTCTACTCAGTGATTGATACCTTCGATCCGCGCGAGATCGGCGAACCAGGGCTTGACGAACGCCCCATCGGCGCGCGCCCAATGGATGTTGGTGTGCCAGCCAATCTGGTCGTGATGGCCGACGAGACGCGCCTGCGCCAGATCTTGCTCAATTTGCTCTCCAATGCCCTGAAATATTCGGCAGCGGGAACACGTATCCAGGTGGGGGCGCAAGCGCTGCCCGCGCAACGGCGAAGCGTCTTTGCGCGGCTCGGCGCGAATGAGGCGTCAAGTGGGCCAATGGCGCAGATCGGCGTGCGTGACTTTGGGTTGGGCGTGCCACCGGAGGATGCGCCAAAACTGTTCAACCGCTTCGTGCGCCTGGAACGCGACATCGCCGGGCCGGTGCGTGGGACGGGTGTCGGCCTCTATCTCTGCCGGGTCTATACCGAGGCGATGGGCGGCCGTATCTGGGTGGAAAGCTCAGGCGTCCCCGGCGAGGGTTCGTTCTTCACCTTCACCCTGCCGCTGACCGATCAGCCGCCCGTCCCGCTGGAAATCACACGCGAGCAGGAGAAAGCGGGCGCGTAGGCGGATGCAGACGGCGGGCGCGTGAACTTCGCCACAAAGGCCGCCGACGCGGCCTCATCCCACTGGCAATGTAGGTAGCTGCTCTTCTCAGCCGTGGAAGCGCGGCTGGCGTTTTTCGAGGAAAGCGGCGATGCCTTCGCGCGATTCAGCCGTGCGGGCGGCGTTGGCGATGGTGTGGCTCTCGATGGTCATCTGCGTTTC
>JAJPIU010000156.1 GCA_021324535.1 Pseudomonadota bacterium | reverse complement strand
CCGCCCGGGAGGGTCAACCGAACGCGGGACAGCGGGTTCTCGCTTGGCTGATCGTGCATTCTTGGGCCGTTCGCCATCTCGATATCAAGTTCATAACAGGCTCTAGGTCAGAAATGGCCGGGTGGTTCGTTGAAGAGCAGTACACGCCAGGCAAAATGTAACATGCGCTCCTGCTGATCGATCAGTTCATCAACATGCGCTGCGCCGTGGCCGCCCTCGTACCAGACAATCTCGATGGGCTTTCCGAGGCTTTTCATCTGAGCCACATACTCTTCGATCTGGCGCGGTGTGCTGCGCGAGTCGTTGCGCCCATGAAAGAGCAACACTGGCGGGAAGACTGTTTTGAGATAGGTGGAAGCCGACGATCTCTTATAACGGTCGGGAACTTCCTCAGGTGTTCCGCCGAGCAATCCACGGAAGTACGCGCGCACCGTGGAGCCGTCGGCGTCGTTCAGGGCGAAGTCGGCGATGGCGGAGTCGGCGATGCCGCCCGCGAAGAGGCCAAGCGCCTTGCCCAGCGTCATCAGCGTCAGGTAGCCGCCGTAGGAACGCCCAATTAGTAAAATTCTATCGGGTCGCGCCAGGCCCTCGTTGATCAAAAACTGACGCGCAGCGACAACGTCCTCCACCTCCCAGTGACCCAGGTCGCCGACGATCTGCTCTTGGAACGCGCGGCCAAAGCCGGTTGAGCCACGATAGTTAACCGCCATGTAGGTGAAGCCATGATCCATCCAGCACTGGCTAAACGGCGAGTAGCTATCTGGCACGGCGTAGCTCGGGCCACCATGCAGCTCGATGATTGCCGGAAGCTCCTCATCGGGCATCGCGGGCATACCAAGCCACGCCTGCACTGGCGTTCCATCCGAGGAAGCGAACGTGACCGAGCGCCACGGCTGCGCAGGCAATATTTCATCCGGCCCAAGCGCTACCCCTACCCGTTCGCCCGTCTCGGCGTCAAGGATGATCGTCTGCGGTGGTTGAGTGGAGCTTTCCCAGCGGGCGTAGATGCGCCCCTCCGGCCCAAAGAAGACGTCGCCAGGCTCCACGCCGCCAAGGTGGCCCTCGATCTCAGGAAGCGCCCGCGCTGTGTGCGTCGCCAGATCGTAGATCACCAGCCGGTTGCGCATTCCCGCGTTCTGGATCAGCAGCAGCCGTGCGCCGTCGCCCGACCAATCCATCGGGATCACATCGCCGCCCAGGTCGGCGGTCACAGCGTCGCGCGCGAGGTCAACCCGCTCGCCCGTCTGCGGATTCCACAACAAAGGGCGATTGTCGCCGCTACGTGAGGTGAGCGCGACGCAACGCGGATCGTTTGGCGTTGGTGAGCAGAAATAATATTCAAGCCCGCCATCCTCCTCTGAGAGCATGGCGACCTGTTCGCCCGTGGTCGCGTCCAGCGCGACGAGATCGTACTCGCTGGCGCCGGGAGCTTTCGTCTCGACGACCGCCAGCGCGCCATCATGTGTGAGCGCCGGGCCAAGCGTCTGTTCGGCGCGCTCCATCAGCAGACGCGGCGCGGAAAGCGCGCCATCGGCGGCGACATCCAGCGCATAGATGTGATACACGCCGTCATGCACAGCGGTAAAGCCCAGGCGATTGCCTGCCCGGCTGAATGTGAGCAGAAAGCCTGCGTAATCTGGCAGGCCAGGTGTAATGTCTTCTACAGGGCCGCCCTCATAGGGCATGCGCTTGAAGTGGCCCACCTCGCTGCCCCCGCTATCGTCCAGGAAATACACATACGCGCCGTCGGGCGAAAGCACTGCCGTCGGCACACCGCTGGTGTCGCTGCCCGCGCCTTCCTGGTTCGCCGTGAGTTGTTTCAGCTCTCCGCTCGTCACATCCCAGGTGTAGATCTGATCAACGCCCGTGCGATTGCTGAAGGCCAGTCCCCGCGCCGGATTGCTTGCCGCGATCTGCACAGCATAAGTAATGGGTTGGCGGTACCGCCGCTTCCAGAGCGCGTCGTCTGCCAGTTGTATCTCTCGTGGCATCGTCTGTCGCCTCTCCGTTATTTCTTACTTCTCCATCGCCAGGGTGATCACCTGGTTGACCGGCCCCGACCCCATCACCGCAATCACATCGCCCGGTTGGCGCAGCTTGTTCAATAGCGCCGCCGTCTCCGCGAAGTTTCCACCGTAGTAGGCTGGTTTATCGCCCCAAGCGGGCTGCGCTTTGATCGCCTTCACCAAGTCTTCGCCGTGGATCAGTCCCGTGTCGCGTTCGCGCGAGGGCTGAATCTCCACGACCACCGCCAGATCGCTCCTTGCCATTGCCTCTGCGAAGGGCGTGAGGAAGCGATACAGGCGGGTGTAGAGCGTCGGCTGGAAGACACCGATCAGCCGCCGTCCGGGGAACCGTAGCCGCGCAGTCGTCAGGGTAAGCGCCACAGCGTGGGGATGATGGGCGTAATCGTCAATGAATGTTCTGTCGCCATCGGGAATGATCTCGAAGCGGCGTTTGAGGCCGCCAAAGGCGTTGAGCGCAGGGATGAGCGTCTCAGGCGCGACACTAAGCGCATCGGCGCCCGCCACCGCCGCAACCGCGTTTGCCACGTAATGTCTTCCGGGCGTCTGGAGCGTCACGCGGCCAAGCTCCTGCCCATGCAGATGCAGCGTAAAGCTGGTCTCGGCGCCCACCTGGATGTCGGTGGCCAGCGCGTCGGCGGGGCGCCCAAAGAGATCGCCGTCGTAGTCGCCCTCCACACGGAAGGTGCGGAGAACGCCGCGCCAAGGGCCGTTCTGCCCTTCAAGCTGCGCCAGCGTATCACGGCAGCCGGGGCTATCGCCGTTCAGCACGAGCGTTGGGTCTATCGTGGTCTTCGTATGGGGCGCCGTATCCATCCCACTCAGGAAGCCCACGAAGGCATCGCGGATGGCCTCATACGAGGGAAAGAACTCCGGATGGTCGTACTCCACCTCAGTCAGCAATACCATTCGCGGGTGGTACGTCTCGAAGTTGTAGTTGAATTCGTCGGCCTCATTGATGAAATACTGGCTCTTGCCCAGCCGCACGTTGCCATCCCAATCACACACGACGGCGCCGACTTCCACGGTGGGATCGAGGCCGCCAGCGATGGCCAGCGCGCCCAGGAGCGAGGTAGTTGAGCCTTTGCCATGCACACCCGCCACCGAGACGCCCACGCTTCCGCGCATCAAATAACCTAGCAGCGTCTGCCACTGCGCGACGAGCAGGCCGCGCGCCTGAGCCGCCGCCAGTTCAGGATGATTGGCGTCCAGAAAGGTGACGGCGGGCGTCGTTACCACCAGATCCGCCTCTGCCACGTGCGCCGGATCATGCCCCAGGGCAATAGGGACTCCCTCTGCGGCGAGCAGCCGCGCCTGACTGGTGTTGGCGTAGTCACAGCCGGTGATGATGGCGCCGCGCGCTCGCGCCAGCCGCAACGCGGCGGAGATGCCACTGCCGCCTGCGCCTACCGCATGGATGTGTTTGTCCGCCAGCCCGTTCGGAAACGCCACCGCCAACTCGTCAAGCGTCGCCAGATGAATGCGCTGTTCCTGCTCTGTATGGTGTCCCTGTCCCATGCGCGTGTTCTATCTCCTTTAGGGTATGTATAGCGTGATAGCGGATGAGCGCCCATACCGTAGCACCGTCTCTGACAGCGCATGCCTGGTGGCGCCGATGGACAATCATAGCGTACCGCCGCGCTCCTGGGTGGCGTGTATCCACTGGCGTTTGCGCCGCCTCGCCACCAGGCGATCTGCCCTCCCGAATCCATGCCGGCTACACAAAGCAAGCGCAGAGAAGCGCCTACCTGTATGGTCTGCTATCGTTTGCAAGCGACCTGGTGAACGGTCATACACACCGCCGAGGACGGCAACACTTGGTTAGCGGACACGCCGCCCAGAGCGCGGCGCTACGGGAGGCAAGTTCGACGGGGCGGTGCGCCTCCGGGCGCGCGTTCACGCCCCCGTCTGCCTCTATCTCCACCCGCTCACACTCATACTACCATACCAGCCCAAGCTACCCAATCCACATCATGCGACGATATTGAGCGAGGCGATGGCGCTGGCGTTGACGGGCAGCGAGTAGCGCCCGGACTTTCCGGCGGCGAAATAGAGCAGCGTGCCGGTGGCGATCTGTGGCGTCTCGATGTGGCCGGAGAGCGTTGGCGCGGGCGCGTAGCTGATGAACAAGCTATCAGGGTTGGGTGTGCTGGTTTGGGCGGTGCCAGTCTTGCAGGCCACCATGAAGGGGAAGTTATATGGCGCCGTGCTGAAGCCGTTGTAGGCCGTGCCATCAGGGTCATACGCCGGGCCGAGCAGCGCCATCTGCACCACCTGCATATTGTCGGCGCTGAGCGCGACCGTGCCGATCTGTTTCGCCGGGAAGCTGACCAGCGTGGAGCCGCCGCTTGCCATCACGGAAGAGACCAGCCGAGGCTGCATACGCACGCCATTGTCTGCGACAGCCGCCATGAACATCGTGATCTGCAACGGCGTCGCCAGGAAGGTTCCCTGCCCAATCCCCAGGTCGGCGGCGTTGGAGGCCGTCCAGTTGGAGTCCGGCGTGGGTACATAGCCGGGGTCTTCCGCGCCAGCAGGGACGCCAATTGTGCCTGTGGGAGAGCCATAACCAAAGCTACGCGCCATGTTGGGCAACAGATCAGGATTGATGCTATTGAGCTTGACAGCTACCTGCCAGAAGATCACATCGCATGAGGGAGCAATCGCGCGGGCGGGCGTCAGTGTGCCGTGGCCACCCACTTTGTCATCGAGGCGCACGACGCCGGAGCCAGGAACCTCATAGGAGCCGGTGCAGGTGAACGTTGTGTCTTTGGTGATGCCGTTTTGCAGGGCAGCCGCCAGCGTCACCGGCTTGAATGTGGAGCCGATGGGCTGCGACGAGCCGTTCCCATAGGCGCGATTGAGGAAGGGATGATCCAGCTTGCCGAGTATCTGATCCAGGTTGGGATTGCCCAGCGAGATGTCATTGGGATCGTAGATGGGATAGCTATCCATCGCCAGCACGGCGCCCGTTGTGGGATCAACTGAGACAGAGCCGCCGCTGAAACCCAGGCTGGCAAGCTCGGTCTGGGTCGCCTGCTGCGTCTTCAGATTGATGGTCGTGTGGATGTCGGCCCCGTTGACAGGCGCCCGCGAGGCGATGGTATAGACGGCCTGCCCCAGGCTGCCGTCGGCGTTGACGGGATAAATCCCCAGCGTGCCGCCCTTGATGGGCCGTAGATACGTTTCGCCCCATTGCTCGACGCCCGCCCGCCCAATCACATCACCTGATTGATAGTAGTGATCCTTGTCGTTCTTGATGTCGTCAGCCGTCACCTGGCTGACATAGCCCGTCACAGGAGCGGTTATCGTCCCATACGGATACACGCGCCCATAGGGATAGATCACTCCATCGCTTGGGTTGACCTGGATGCCTGCGACACCGCTGAGCGCGCTCTTGACGGCGTTATATTGGTCGGAAGTGAGCGTGCGGATGGTGATGAAATCGTCCGCAGGTGCGCCCTGAAGCTTTGACTGTACATAGTCTGCGCTGACGCCAAGGTTGGCGCTCAGGGTATTGACCACCTGCGTTTGGTTGGTGATCTGCCCTGGCACGGCGCCAACGTAGTAGACAATCTCGTCTTTGGCGATGGCATCGCCCTCGCTATCGAAGATCGTGCCGCGCATGCCGTTCTGTTCGAAGAGATGGACTTTGCGGGTATAGTTTGGGTCGGCTGGATCATCGAGCTGGCTGAAGATCAGCCCCGGACTCCAATCCACCTTCCACTTGCCGTGTTCCTGCCGCACAGGAATCGTGATGTTCTGGATGATGTCGCCGACGACAGAGCTTGTCAGCACAACGCGCACGGGGATAGTTCCACTTGTCGCCGTTTGTTGCGTATAGGCGCCGGGTGAGGCGCTGAGACTGGTGATCTGCGCTTCCTGAAGAAGGCTGGGCGTGCGCGAGGTGATGTAGTCCTCGGCGTTTTTATAATTGCCGCGAAGGATACTGGGATCATTGAAGCGTTGGATACTGGCGGCGGAGACCAACTGATACATCGCCATGTATTTGGCGCCGGTGTAGTCGAGCAGGTAGGCGTTGACGATGCCCTGTGGCGTATTGACGATGGTCTGTGTTGACGTTCCCCTCCCATGATGGCCGGTGAGGTAATACAGCCCACCAGCGATGATCGCCAGCAGGACGATTACGCTGATCGTGACGTAGAGCGCCTGATTCCGCTGGTCGCTTGACGCGCGGGTACGCCAACTGCCATCTGGGGGAAGCTGTACTGTGGGGCTTTTAAGCGCGTCGTCGCTTACTTGCGAATCGCCGGGAGACGCGGGAGGAGAAAAGTCTATGTAGGATTGCCCTGGCGATGCTGACCCTGCGGGTGCTGACGCTTGATTGTTCTCTTGGTCATCTGGCACGGCGCGCGTTTCGGCGTCGAAAAAATCCGCTGGCTCCTGGCTCTCACCCATTATGCGAAATCCTTTCTCTTCGCTGTGGCCGCTGCGTGGGGGTGTCCCTGGCTGGACGATGGTTGGTGTAGCTGTAGAGGGCTACAGAGCGGCGACGGTGAGCAGGGCCACCGCCGTGCTGGCAATGCCCACGCCCCAGCCGAGCAATACCTGCCCGCGTGTGTGGCGTCCCAGTTCCACGCGCGACCAGCCCACCAGCAACGCCGCAATGCTCGCGGGCACGCCCCAGTATGGGATCAGCCACAGCAAGGCGGCGCAGGCGGCGGCGCCCGTCGCATGGGCGCTCACTTTATAGGCAAAGTTGATCCCCGCATCCACGACATTTGCCAGCATGAAGGTGATTGCAGCGCCCACTGCCAGCAGCGGCGCATGCAACAGGGCAAACGCGCCAATCATCAGCAGCATGCACAGGATACCTACAGGATAGAGCGCATACCGCTGGCGACGCACGCTCACATCGAGGTCGGTCCAGCGGCCGCGCGCCACCTGCCAGGCGACCAGCGCAGCCACCGGCAGGGAGGTCAGCGCCAGAGCCAACAGGGTGATCTGCGCCGCCAGTTTGAAGGAGTGCGTCGTATAGTCAGTGAGCGCGCCCACAGTCAGCAGCGGAAAAGCGATTGGATGCACGATGATCGAGATCCAATGGGCGGCGGTTTGACGATACGAGGCTTTGATCACCATCTTTTGCAACTCCACGACGCGACTACTCTCCCGCTGGACACCAACGACACACGAACAAACATACGAACAAACACACGCGCGAACGGCGCAAGAAGACCATTGATATTATAGACTACGCTGCCTATGCCAGAGCGGTTGGCGCGCTGCAAGTGATCTCCGTCACAGAGCAGAGAGCGATCCATGGCGAAGGCCACTGGCGAACAGACGCACGCGCATTGTATAGGCTGTGAGCGTGTTTGTCAATCGTCTCCGCCATCTGGCGCGCTGGCCTATAAGATATGGTTGAGAATGCCGTACACCAGAGGATATCAAATCCCCTGGCTTGCGCGCAAGCCGTCATGTTCGTGCGCAGATCATGTTCACAGATTGGCGATGCGCAGCGTGCGTTTGATCTGGCGCTGGCCTGTGCCAAGCGTCCAGGAGCCGTGGTCGCCCATGTCCAGGCGGCGCTGCGCCAGGATTGCGGCGCCTACCTCAGGCGGATGGAGCGGCGCGCGGAACTGCGCATGTGGCGCGATCTGTATGATTCCCTCGAGGAAGGGATCGGTCACCCAGGGTTCGGCTTTGAAGACGCTGCCAATCGTTCCCAGCGGAAACTCAGCGCCGGTCATGCCGAGCTGGCGGATCGCTGCGCCTGCGCAGATGGCGAGATCGCGCCCCGCCTGTGCCAGGATGTCGCGCGCGATGGGATCGCCTGCGTCTGCCGCCTTGGCCACATGGCGTGCGAAGCCGGATATCTGAAACTTGCCAAAGGGGCCACGGTCTACAAGACGCCGCATTTCTTCGGCGTCGTGCACGCCAAACGCCGCACCGAGCGCGTGTACAAGCGGCGAAGGGGCCAGGCGACCGTCGAGCATGGCCATTGCTGTCTGGATGCCCTGCAAGCCAATCGTATAGCCGCTGCCGTGATCGCCAAGAATGTAGTCCCACCCGTCCACTCGCCAGAGGTCGCCGTGTGTGTTCATGCCAAGCGCGGTCGAGCCGGTGCCAGCAATGACGACAACGCCTGGCTCACCCGCCGTCACACCAGCCCAGGCGCCTACCACATCATTCTCGAAAAAGGTCACGCCGCGATAGTCAAGCAGGGCAATGGCGCGCTGCAAGATGGGCAAGTCGAGGTCGGTATCGAATCCGGCGATGGAGAGGAAGACGCCAGCCACCTGCCCCAACGCGACATCGGCGATATGCAGCGCCTCGGTGATGGCCTGAACAATGTTGGCGCTGGCGCTTTCCATTCCTACCGAGCGCGAGTTCGCCGGCCCGGCCACCGCGCCGCCAATGACGCCCAGGTCATCGCCCACTACGGCGGCGGCGGTCTTTGTGCCGCCACCATCCACCCCTACGACATACCGCATGATATGCGCTCCTCTATCTCGGCTTCGCTGTATGTTCTCGTCAGTCAGGCGCCGCCAGTCGCGCCCGCCAGACCAAATGCGTCACGCACCGCGCGCTCCACGGCTATTGCAATGGCAGGCGCCTCCGTCAGATTCGCTGTCTCTGTTGACAGTGGCATTGGCTCTGGCGAAGCGTCGCATACACCTTCTCCTGGTATTGTAGCGCGCCGGGCATGGCGTGGCTGAGCGGCCAGCAAGAGCAGGTATTCATGGTTGCCATCGCGCCCGGTGATGGGCGAGGGAATCAGCGCCCGCGCCACGAGACGATGCGCCATAGTGTGTTCTGGCGTTGGCTCGTCGGGCGAGATCATCGGAACAGGCGCCGCAGCCAGCCAAGCGAGCAAATCGCTCAGGATGCGCCGATGCGTCGCCGGTTCGCGTATGACGCCTCTCCCTCGGTCGGCTTCGGCGCGGCCTGCCTCGAACTGTGGCTTGATCAGCGCGACCACCCAGGCGTCAGGCGCCAGCAATTGGGCGACCACCGGCAGCACAAGCCGCAGCGAGATGAATGAGACGTCGATCACAGCGCACGCAATTGGCTCCGGCAGGCGCTCCAGATGGCGAATGTTGACACCTTCCATCACGATCACTCGTTCGTCCTTGCGCAGTGTCCATGCCAGTTGACCACGCCCCACGTCCACTGCATACACACGCCGCGCGCCACGCCGCAGCAACACGTCGGTAAAGCCTCCCGTCGAGGAGCCGACATCCAGGCAGACCTGACCGGCGGGATCAAGCGCAAAGGCGTCGAGCGCGCGTTCGAGCTTCAATCCACCCCGGCTGACAAAGCGTAGCTCATTGGCAGGCCCGACGATCTCACAGACCGCCTCGGTTGAAATGAGGGTTCCAGGCTTGGTAACGGTTTGCCCATTGACGCGCGCTTCTCCCGCCATGATCAGCGCGCGCGCGCGTTCGCGGCTTGGCGCCAGCCCACGCCGAACCAACAGGAGGTCGAGCCGTTCGCGGCGTTGTTTTGATTGGCTTGGCTGATTGAGCTGGTTTGCGTTATCCACTCTCGATACTCACTTCATCATTTGTTCCCAACGCGTTCCCAACGCGTTCCCACGCGCGCCTGGAACCCGTTCTCCGCTCTCTGTGGCTATTCCGCTTTCGGCAGCAGTATGATACCATATCCAGGCATGGCGCGGCGCCCAAGACCGATGTAATGTTCATAGGGAGTGGCGCGTCACACTGTTGACCTCTTCCTTGCCGGTGAGTAGGGGCAACCCGAACCCCGTCAACATATCAGCACATGCGAGGGCATTGCTTTTGCAGTGTTTACGAGTTGTATGCTGTTGTATGCTGTTGATGCTGCTGTCATTGCATCCTGCCTTGCCTGGCGGATTGTACGGGTTGTACGGATTGTCACGCAGGCACGTTATAGCATATACTCGCCACAACACCACCGTGAGGCGCCAAAGGGGGCGGCTTCCGGCGGAGTTCTTGTCATTTTAGAAGCAGGAGTGTGTTAGTTTATGAGCGCAACAACCCTCATCCTGTTGCGACGTGTCGCAACGATCAGCAGCCTCCTTGGAATCTTACTCCTCATTGTAGGCGGATTTTTCGGCGGAGGCCCATACTATGTCATGAGCTTCCTTGGAGCCTTGCTTGCGCTTGTCGCTTGGGGCGCTGGCATTTGGCTCGCGCTAGGCAACAGGCGCGTCACCTGGCTGGTGTTGCACGCCTACTTCGCTCTGGCGGCGGTGGTCACAGTGGTGATGTCGTTCCTTCAAATCCATTCCGGCGATCAACAACTGGCAGCGATCTTCATTGTCACCTTTGTGCCCCTCGCGGTGGCGGGCCTCGCCAGTGGAACGGTAACAACCGAGGACGCGCTGGAGCGCGGCACGGCGGCGGTTCTTGGTGGGCTGGGGCTGATCTTGCTGATCGTTGGCGGCACTACTATTAGTGATACCACTGGCGCAAATCCACAGCTCCCTGAAACAATTCGCATGCTAGGCATTGGTTATCACCTCTATCTCGTGACCGGCATCCTGGCGCTTGCGACATGGATTATCGGGTTGATCGTCTCGGCCCGGATACAAGCCTGGGGATGGTTCGCCACAGTTCTCCTGCTGCCAGGGATTGGCGCATTTATGTTTGGTCTGTTTGGCCCTAGCCTTCAGGATGTGTTACAGGCGCGCGAGAACGCCAAATCTCGCCGCGAGGCCGGTATTCGTATATGAGCCGGTCACTTGCGCATCGTCAGCCCGGACGTATGAATCTCGACTTGGACACGACGCATGGCGCGCATACGCAGAGTGGTAGTGGGTGGGCCACATGGAACTAGCGCGCCTGCGTCTGCGGGGAGCCTATGGCATTGCGGCGGCTCTTTTGCTCATTGTCATCATTCCAGCCTACCAAAGCGTGATGTATGGGCAAGACTATCTGACGGCCATACAGGCCATCGCCCAGCATGGCGCCTTTGGCCCCTATCTCCTCTGGCTTGGACAAAACGCAGGGGTAAATCTCATCGCCCGCACGTTGCAAATCGCCGCTTACCTGCTTGCAGCCAGCCTGGTTGGCCCGCTGGTACGCGCACTCTGGCCCGATTGGCTTGTCCCGCAGGCGCGCCGGCTTGCCGCGCCTGCGCAAATAGTCGGCTGGGTCGGCTTTGGAGTGTTTGCCCTGACGTTGCTGGTTGAAGCCATCGCAAGCGTGAATATCGCCAACGCCTATCGTGGGGCTGGAGCTACGCAGCGCGCCGCGCTTGCCACACAGTTCGCTGGAACCTATGTGCTGGGAACGATTTTCGCGCAAGTGATCGGTGGCGCGCTGATCGTGATCTTTCTGGGGTTGGTCTGCGCGCGGATGGTGACGACACGCGCCTTTCCGCGCTGGCTGCCTTACCTTGGCGCGCTCGTCATGATTCTGCTTGCGGCGAACGCAGTATTGTTTGCCTTTGCTCTCACTCAGGTCTCGACATTTGTCACAACGCCTGCGACTGCTGGGCTGGCGCTCTGGCTGGCCGGGTTGGGAGTTCTTCTGATGCGGCTACGCGCGCTGCCTCTGGCTCCCGCCGGGGAACCTGTGGAACCCAATGAACCTGAGGCGGCGCAGGAAGCGCAAAAGCCTGGATCCGCTTCCACTGAGTAGGTTAAGAGTAGGTTAGTGTTTACTCACCTATGCGGTGCAGCTTGAGGAAGTTGGTACGCGCTTTCCCGGCGATAGGCATGCCGCCCATGATCACGATCTCATCGCCGGGCTGCGCATAGCCCGCCCGTTGCAACTCGGCGTCAGTCCAGGCGATCAATTCTTCGGTGGCGCCGAGCAGTTCGCTCAGGCGAGGAACCACACCCCACCAGAACATCAGCCGCCGGTAGACGATCTCGGATGGCGTGAAGGCGATGATGGGCATGGTGGGGCGCTCCTTGGAGATCAGATGCGCCGAGGCGCCCGTGCGGGTGAAGACGGCGATCAGCTTGACGTGCGCCTCGCGCGCCAGCGTATGCGCCGCGCTGCTGACGGCATGCGCGTCCGACGGATGCTCAGGATGAAATGGCGCGAAGGCGCATTCCTGCTCAGTGGCAAGCGCGATGCGCGCCATCGTGGCGACCGTCTCCACAGGATAGGCGCCCACAGCCGTTTCGCCACTGAGCATCATGGCGTCGCTGCCGTCCAGGATGGCGTTCGCCACGTCGCTCACCTCGGCGCGTGTGGGGCGGGGAGTGGTGATCATGGATTCGAGCATCTGCGTCGCCGTGATGACCGGTATGCCCAACGCGTTCGCCTGGGTGATGATGCGCTTCTGGATGAGCGGCACGTCCTCCAGCGGCATCTCCACGCCGAGGTCACCACGCGCCACCATCACGCCGTCTGCCGCTTCGAGGATGGCGCGCAACCGCTCAGGCGGGGCGACTGCTTCGGGCTTTTCGAGCTTGGCGATCACCGGAATGGTCTCTTCGGCGGCGTAGGCAGTGGGATGCAGTCCTTCGGGCAGGCGCTCGTCTTGCGGAAAATTCGGCGCCGAACGAAGTGCGGCGGCGATCAATCGCTTGGCCTCATGCACGTCTTCGGGCTGGCGCACGAAGCTGAGCGCGATGGCGTCCACATGCTGGCTGACGCCAAACGCCAGGTCGGCGCGGTCTTTCTCGGTGAGGGCGGGCGCGCTGACCGCAACGCCAGGCAGATTGATTCCCTGATGTTCGGCCAGTTCGCCGCCATGAACCACCGTGCAGATCACCTCATCTTCGCTTGCCCCATTGACCTGCATCTCGATGGCGCCATCCGAGAGCAGGATGCGATCCCCTGGCTTCACATCCTGCGGCAGCGCGGCATAGGTGGTGGAGACGCGCTCGCTCGTTCCGGCGATCTGCTGTTTGGTGATGGTGAACGCCTGCCCATCGCGCAGGGTGACAGGCTTGCCATCGGCCAGCGCGCCCGTGCGAATCTTCGGGCCTTGCAGGTCTTGCAGGAGGGCCACAGGTACACCCAGGCGGTCGGCGACGGCGCGCACACGCTCGATAGTTGCGCCATGTTCGGCGTAGGAGCCATGCGAAAAGTTGAGGCGCGCCACATCCATTCCTGCGCGGATCAGCGCCTCGATGCGCTCCTCGCTGAAGCTGGCTGGTCCCAGGGTACAGACGATGCGTGTACGGCGTAGGGTCATGATAAGGCCTCCACAAACCTAACCCCCAGCCCCCTTCCCCACACGGGAAGAGGGAACAAGGCATGTCAGCATGACAGATGATCAGTAGCCGACGGCCTGCCCATCGGCGCGGCTCTCACTGCCCGCGATGTAGGCTCCGTTGGCTAGCCGCCAGATGATCTGGCCGCGTCCGGCCCAATCTACCTCGTCGTCAATCTCCACCTCGTGGCCGCGTTGCGCCAGTTCTTCGGCAAGTGAAGCTGCGCCCGGCTCTAGCTTGATGAAGCGATCTTCCCACCACGACCAGCGCGGCGCATCCAGGCTGGTCTGCGGATCCATCGCGTAATCGAACGTATTGACGATCATCTGCACATGGCCCTGTGGCTGCATATGCCCGCCCATCACACCAAACGGCCCCACCGCCTGCCCGTTGTGCGTCAAGAAGCCGGGGATCAGCGTATGGAAAGGACGTTTGCGCGGCGCGAGGCGATTGGCGTGGGTGGGATCGAGCGAGAAGCTGCTGCCGCGATTTTGCAGCGCGATCCCCGTCCCCGGCGCGACGATGTGTGAGCCAAAGCCGCCAAATGTTGACTGGATGAAGCTTACCATCATGCCATCGGCGTCGGCGGCGCAGAGATATGTCGTATCGCTGCCAATCGGTGAACCAACAACTGCGAGGCTGGCGGTATCGCTGATCAGCGCGCGACGCTGTGCGGCGTACTCTTTGGAGAGCAGGGCCGCCAGCGGTATCTCGACGTGCTCAGGATCGCTGACGAAGTGATGTGTATCGGCAAAGGCGAGTTTCATCGCCTCGAGTTGGCGATGGAAGCTGAGCGTAGATAGGCGTGGCGTCTGGCTCAGGTCGAAGCCTTCGAGCAGGTTGAGCGCCAGCAACACGGCCAGACCCTGCGTGTTGGGCGGAATCTCCCACACATCGTAGCCGCGATAGTTCACGCTGATCGGCTCAACCCATGCGCTGGTGTGCCGCGCGAAATCGTCAGCCGTCAGATAGCCGCCGGTCTGCTTTGCAAAGTCCACAATGCGCTCAGCGATCTCACCGCGATAGAAGGCGTCAGCGTTCGTCTCGGCGATCACTTGCAGACTGTGGGCAAGGTCGGCGCTGCGCCAGAGGTCGCCCACCTGAGGGAGTCGTCCATCAGGCGCGAACACCCGTGGCAGTTCATCGAACTCCGGCCCACTCAGACCAGCGTGATTCACTTCGAGTTGGTAGCGCCAGCCCCAGAGCGAGATGGGCGCGACAGGAAATCCCCGCTCAGCGTAGTCAATTGCGGCGGTGAAGAGGCTAGCGAAGGGTAGCCTGCCAAACTTCGCATGCAGGTCGCGCCATGCTGCGGGCGCGCCCGGAACCGTGACGGACAGCCAGCCGTAATCGGGCATACTTTCATAGCCATGCTTGCGCGCCTCTTCGAGGGTGAGCGCGACTGGCGAACGGCCTGAACCGTTCAATCCATGAAGGCGCGCGCCATCCCACACGAGCGCGAAGACATCGCCGCCCGCGCTGTTGGACGCCGGTTCGACGACCGCCAGGGTGATCGCCGCCGCAATCGCCGCGTCAACTGCGCTGCCACCGCGAAGCAGTGTCGCCAGCCCCGCCTGCGAGGCCAACGGCTGGCTGGTAGCCACCATCCCATGCGGCGCGAAGACCGGCTGATGACGGCCAGGGAAAACAAGGCGCTCAAGATCGAGTTGCATCGCTACCTCCTCGTTATGCTTATGCCCGTGATGTTTCATGTGGGCGAGTGAGGCGGGCGCGTGAACGCGCGCCTGGAGGCTTCGCCACGAAGGCCACCTACGTGGCCTCTCTGTTGATTAGCTGAGGCTCACTTTGAAACGTTCCCATGCGGCGGCGACGTTTGCCCGCAGGTCGTCAAGGGAGCCGCTGTTGTCTATGACTTCGGTGGCGATTGCCAGCTTGGGTTCGATGGGCGTCTGCGCCGCCAGTCGCGCCTCAGCCTCTGCGCGCGTGAGTCCGCGATGCTCCATCATGCGCTGTAGCTGCTGCTCCGGCGGGCATGTCACCAGCCAGACGCCATGACATAGCGGCGCATAGCCCGACTCCACCAGCTTTACCGCGTCGAGCACGCCGATCCCCTGGGCCGGAATGTCGCGCAGGCGACGTATGAGTTCTTCCTGCACGACGGGGTGGACAATGCGTTCGAGCGCCCGTAGTTTCTCATGGTCGCCAAAGACGATGGCGCCGAGCGCCCGACGATTGACGCCCCCATCCGCGTCGAGGACGCCCGGGCCGAACTCTTGGGCAAGTCGGGCGGGGAGCGCGCCTCCGGGCAGATAGAGTTCGTGGACGACGGTATCGGCGTCGCAGTAGACATCGGCGCCAAGCTCCATCAGCAACAGGCCGATGGTTGTCTTGCCGCTGGCGATGGCCCCCGTCAGCCCCAGAATATACGGCATACGACGACACCTCCTCTAAGCTCGCCCCTAACTTGCCAGGTCTTCCCATTCGGCGTAGAGGCGGTCAAGCCAGGCTCTCGCCTCCTCATACGCCTCGCCAAGCTCGGTGATGCGGTCGATCTGCGCCGCGTGGCTGGCCGCTTCCAGGTCAAGCTCGATCTGCTTCAGCCGCAGCTCGAAGGTCGCGATCTCGCGCTCCACCTGCGTCAGTGAACGTGCGCCGTTCGCCTCGCCAGCCGGATGCGCACCATTCAGCCCACTCGCTCCATTTGCGCCGTTCTGCGCGGCGCGGGCGGCCTTCTCGCGTTTCTCCTGGCGCTCCTGTTGGGCAAGCGCCGCCGCTTCGCTCTGGGCGCGCCGCGTGCGGTACTGCGTGTAGTTGCCCTGGTGAACCGTCACCACGCCGTCTTCGAGCGTCCACAGAGAGGTCGCCAGCGCGTCAACGAAGTAGCGGTCGTGCGAGACGAAGAGCAGCGTGCCGTCGTATTCGCGCAGGATGCCCTCCAACGCCTGACGAGCGGGCAGATCGAGATGATTGGTTGGTTCGTCCAGCACAAGGAAGTTCGCGCCCTGCAACGTCAGCTTGGCAAGCGCAACTCGGCTGCGTTCGCCGCCGCTGAGCGATCCCACCAGCTTGAAGACATCATCGCCGCTGAAGAGAAAACGTCCCAGGAAGGTACGCGCGCCCTCATCGCTCAGCATACGCGCTGCGTTACGCACCTCGTCCAGCACAGTGGCGTTGAGGTTGAGGTGTTCGTGTGTCTGCGCGTAGTAGCCAATCTGTACGTTGTGTCCCAGCGTCAGCTGTCCTTCGAGTGGCTGCTGCTGGCCGATGATCGTGCGTAGCAGCGTGGTTTTGCCCGCGCCGTTGGAACCGATCAGCCCGATACGAGAGCCGCGTGGGACCAGCAGATCGGCCACGCGCACGCGCAGGGCTGGCCCCTCGCGGCTGGCCGGATAACCCACCACCAGCTTCTCGCTTGACAGGATGATCTGCCCCGGCTCGATCAGCGCGCCGAGCCGAAACTTCAGGCGGCCCTCCTCCGGCGGACGCTCGATACGTTCCAGGCGGTCAAGCTGTTTCTGGCGGCCACGCGCCTCTTTGCTGCGCTGGCCCGCCTTGTAGCGTCGGATAAACTCCTCGGTGTGGGCAATGTGCTCTTGCTGTGCCTCATACTCTTTTGCCCAGCGTTCAAGCCGTTCAGTGTGCAGTTGGACGTACTTACTGTAGTTGCCGGGATACAGTTCGGCGCGCTGGTGGTTGATCTCGATGATGCGCGTGGCGACGCGATCCAGGAAGTAGCGGTCATGCGAGACAAGGATGATCGCGCCTGGCCACTTGTTAAGGTAGTCTTCCAACCATTCCAGCGCATCCAGGTCGAGATGGTTGGTTGGCTCGTCCAGCAGCAGCACGTCGGGCGATTGCAAGAGCAACTTACCCAGCGCGGCGCGTGTCTGCTGGCCGCCGCTCAGTTGCGTGGCGGGCGCGGCCTGTTGTTCGCGTGTGAAGCCGAGGCCATCCAACACCTGACGCACCCGCTGTTCGATGGTATAGCCACCCGCATGCTCGAAGCGTGCCTGAAGGTCGGCGTAGCGTTCGAGCAGCGCATTGTAGGCGTCGAGCCGGGCGAGTATCTCAGGATCGCCCATGCGCGCGGCAAGCTCGCCAAGTTCGCATTCCCAGGCGTGTACCTCATCGAAGACGGTGAGCATCTCGTCGTAGAGGGTATGCGTCGGCGCGAATTCGGTGATCTGCGGCAGGTAGCCAATGCGCGTCCCCTGGGCGTAAGCAACCGAGCCTGCCTCCGGCTGCAAGCGCCCGGCCAGCAGGTTGAGCAGGGTGGTCTTGCCCGCGCCGTTGGGGCCAACCAGCCCGATGCGGTCACGCGCATCCACCCGGAAAGAGGCACCGCTGAAGATCAGCTCGGCTCCGTATGATTTTGTGAGATCGGTGATGACTGCGATAGACATAGCACCTGTAGTGTACGCTACCGGGCGGCTTCGGCGCAAGGGGAATCTACCCCCTGCCCCTTCCCATAGATGGGAAGGGAGATGAGGCGCTCCCTGTGCCTGCGTTTCATCATGCTTGCCGACTGATTTTCTGGCGCCTGTTAGGCAATCTGGCTGCTGTGGCGAAATTGGCGTCCTAGCGCCCTTGACAAGTCCCCCTGCCAGAAGCGATAATACCTTACGGCGCGCTCAACGTTCGAAACGTGGTGTAAGGGAGAGAACGCGAGGAGCGGAGAAGCGCCAAAACATGCGGGCGGTTCGCATAGCGGCAATTGCGGTTGACTGTAAATCAACTGGTTCACACCTTCGGGGGTTCGAGTCCCTCACCGCCCACCCGCTTCCTGGCATGCGTGCCAGCAAGTCTGCCCTACGCCGATGTAGCTCAGTGGCAGAGCAACGGTTTCGTAAACCGTAGGTCGTGGGTTCAAATCCCACCATCGGCTCCCCTTCCTCTTGTGGGCAGTAGTTCGCATAATGCCTACCACCACGCCACTTCCTTCACTGCTCGCCATTCCCCTCAGAAGACGCCATTTTAGGCCATGTACGGCAATTTGTACTGCGCACAGCATTTTGCGCGCCTCTTTTCCCGCTGTTGTGACCCCACGTTGACCCCACGTTGACCCCACGTTGACCCCAACGTACCCCTCGGCGCCGCTTCCCTGCTTTCGCTTGTCGTTCGCTTGTCGCTAGCTACCAAATAAGCGTTGCATGGCGGCGCTGGCGTCACGTTGCATCCCTTCCAGCACATGGGAATACCTATCGAGCGTGATGCTCACACTGGCGTGTCCTAGCATCTCGCTCACAATCTTGGGATTGACCCCGTGCAAGAGCATGATCGTGGCGGCGGTGTGTCTCAGATCGTGAAAGCGGATACGTGGCAGCCCGGCGCGCTCTAAGAGGGGCTGGAAGTTCCGCCGTACCAGGTTCGTCACATCAAGTGGGCCACCGTTCGTATTTGGAAACACCAGGTCATGGTCTTCCCAGGCGTCTCCCATTGCCAGCCGTTCTTCCGCCTGGCGGAGCCGATGCTGCCGCAGTGCGTCTACAGCCACCGCCGCCACTTCCACTTTGCGGCGGCTCTTGGCGGTCTTGGGCGCGCCAATCTTCCGCCCATCTTCTGTTCGCTGCATGGCCCCCCGTATCTGGACGTGCGGCTGTTGGCCGTGCGGTGTTGCGCCAGGAGCGCCCACAGGAGCGGCCAGGCTCACATCACGCCAGCGCAGCCCCAAGAGTTCCCCCTGGCGCATGCCGGTAGTGATCGCCAGCACGTAGAGCGCCTCGAGGCGATCCCCCTTGGCCGCTTCCAGCAACGTTTGCGCTTGCTCTGCGGTCAGGGGCGTCATCTCGTGATCAGCAGGTCGAGGCGCGTCTACCAACTCCGTCACGTTGCGCGCCAGCAGGCCCTTCCGTACCGCGTCACGGAGTACATGATGCAGCACCGTATGCAGGTGGTGAACGGTCGTTGGCGACAGTCCTTCGCCGAGTTTGACGGCGTAGAGCCGCTCGACTTGCTGGGGCGTCAGCTTCGTTAAGGACACTTTGCCCAGCACGCCGGTGATATGCTTCACCAGCTCACGATAGCGCCACCAGGTACGGATGCGCACACGCGGCTTGACCCGTTCCAGCCAGTCTGCCAGATACGCCGCCAGCGTGGTACGCTCATCCTGCGTGACGGGCAATCCACTCGCCACCGTCGCACGGAGCGCCGTCAACTTCTTCACCACATCCTCTTGCCGCTTGCCATAGACGGTCTTGCGTTTGCCGTCGGCAAGCGTGATCTGCCCAGCCCACAGATCACGCCCCGCGCGCTTGTAGATCGTCCCCTCGCCATAGGCGCGCCGATTCGCCTTGCTGCCTGCCTTGCTGTTCGCCTTGCCACCTGGCGCCTGTCGTGCCATCGTCTGCGCTCCCTTTCTGCCCATATCGCCCGCTTGCTGTACTGCAATCAAGTATACCACATTGCCGTACACGGGATGGACGCCATAGGACGATCAGCCCGCTTCCAGCAGAGCCGCGTGAGGGGACAGTTCACGCGCCAGCACACGCGCGTGGAGATCAGGGCGCTCACGGCGGAGGCGACGCAGGGCGTGTGTGGCGGCATTCCCAGCCGGGCGATCTTCTGAACTGTTTACATTGTCAACAGTTAAATGTGGGTTGCCATCGGGGTTCTGTAGCGCCTGATCGAGCAAGTCCAGCAGCACGGGGTCATCAGCCACGATCCGTCGGATGAGGTCAACCGTGGTTCCCAACCCCTTCGAGGGGGGTGTCGTCACGAAAAAAGGGGGGCGGCTCCGCAATGGAACCGCCCCCTGGCATGCGCTGTGTCTGCGGTTAAAGAGCGCGCATACGTGGAGACAGCGGTGTCGCTCTTCCGCCACGCGCCGTCT